>DASQJL010000025.1 GCA_035631035.1 Candidatus Binatia bacterium
GAGATGGCCCATCGCGACGAGCCCGAGGAGCCGATCCCCATCGTGGAGCTGCGCCCCGTGCCCGAACCGGCGCGGCCCCCGATCCAGGCGCGCGCCATGCAGACCCCCGCGGGAGAAGCGGAGGTCTACGAGGCGCTGATCCTGGGCACGCGGGACTACGTCAGGAAGAACCATTTCGAGCACGTGGTGCTCGGGCTTTCCGGAGGCATCGATTCCGCGCTCACCGCTTCGGTGGCCGTGGACGCGCTGGGTGCTGAGAACGTGACGGGCGCCTATATGCCCTCCGGCTTCAGCGCGAAGGAAAGCGAGGCCGACGCGGCCGCCCTCGCGAAGAACCTGGGCTTCCCGATGCTCACGCTGCCGATCGGCGAGGAGATGGAGGCCTACCGGAAGTCGCTGGCGGCGGCGTTCGAGGGACGGCCGGAGGACGTGACCGAGGAGAACATCCAGTCGCGCATCCGGGGCAACTTCCTGATGGCCCTGTCGAACAAGTTCGGCTGGCTGGTGCTCACCACCGGCAACAAGAGCGAGTACGCCACCGGCTACACGACGCTCTACGGCGACATGGCCGGCGGATTCGCGGTGTTGAAGGACGTGCCGAAGACGCTGGTCTACGCGCTCGCACGCCATCGGAACGCGCGGGCAGCGGGAGCCTGGATTCCGGAGCGCACGATCGAGCGCCCGCCCACCGCGGAGCTTCGTGCGGGGCAGCTCGACACCGACTCCCTTCCGCCCTACGACGTGCTCGATCCGATCCTGCGCGCCTACGTCGAGGAGGACTGGGAGGTGGACCGCATCGTGGCGATGGGCTACGACCGCGCGCTGGTGCAGCGCATCATCCGCATGGTGGACAAGGCCGAGTACAAGCGCCGCCAGGCACCACCGGGGATTCGCATCACGCCGCGCGCGCTGGGCAAGGATCGCAGGCTTCCGATCACGAACGGGCATCAGAGCTGGAGAGATTGACAGGTATCGCTGGTTTCACACTCGCTAGCGGCGGTGAAATCATGGACAGCTGTCGCGGAATTCACACGCTCCGGCGAGGGTGAACGTGGACCGCTGTCGCGACTCTATCGCCCCGCAGTAGCGTCCTTGTTCAACCAATCTCTCGCGAGATCGATATCCTCCTGCCCCAGCGCGTGTCCCGTGTCGCTCCATTGGAGCGTCACGTCGGCGCCCGCGCCGCGTAGCAGCTCGGCCCACTTCTCGCTGGCGTAGGGACGTACCAGCGGGTCGTTGCGCCCCGCGCCTAGGTAGACGCGCTTCCCCGCAAGCACGGGCGGCGCTTCCGGCGTGAAGGGGGTCATGCCCCGCAGGAGGATCGCCGCCTCGAGCAGATCGGCGTGGAGCAGGAGCAGCGCGCCCGCGATGTTCGCCCCGTTCGAGAATCCCACCGCGACCATCGGTCGCCCGGCGATCCCGTAGCGGTCGCGGGCCGCCTGGATGAACTGCGCCAGCTCGTCGGCGCGGTGCTTCAGGTCCTCCTCATCGAAGACGCCCTCCGCGATCCGCCTGAAGAATCGAGGCGCCCCGTTCTCGAGAACCCGGCCGCGTGGCGAGAGGAGGGCCGCGCCGGGCGCGAGGTAGGGTCCGAGCGGGAGCATGTCGTCCTCGTCCCCTCCCGTCCCGTGCAGGAGCAGGAGAACGAGCGGCGATCCGTTGGGCTCGGGAGGCACGAAGCGGTGATGAAAGAGCGACAGAGGGTCGACGGCGTGCATGGATTCGGGCGGCCTGTGTTCGGGGTTCGGGTTGTGGAACCGAACGGGCGTGATCCCTCGGTCCCGGGTCGAGGCGATTCGATGCGGCGAACGGCCGGTGCGGCGACGGCTAGCGGAGAATTGTAATCGATGCGGCGGGGGGACGCACGCCCGACGGGACGAGGAGGCGCGCCCAGTAGCGTCCCGAGGCGGCGGGACGGCCCCGATCGTCGCGGCCGTCCCATCGGACGCGCAGGGCGTCCCCCTCGGCACGCAGCGTGCGGACGAGGCGTCCGCGAACGTCGGTGATCGCGATCCGGATCGCGCCGCCGGCCGAACCCGCCGAGCCCGCCGAGCCGGCCTCGCCCGCCCCGCCGGAACGCCCGCGCGCCAGCGCGACGGCGCTCCGGGACGCCTCCACCCAGACGGCGCCCGAGGATGGATTCGGCGCGACACGGAGCGCGGGGACGGCCGGCGCGGGAGCCGTCGCCACCGCGACGGCCGAGATCGCGGCCGTGCCGCTCTTCAGCACGAGCAGCCGCGCGCCGTCGCTCACGACCAGGTCGGGCAGAAATCCGGGCATGTCGCGGAAGCGCAGCGACGTGGCCGACGTCGCCCAGCTCGAGTGCAGCGCCCGCTCGAGCCCTCCCGACGCGCCCCAGGATTGAACGCGCGAGACGTTGACCGGCTGCGTGTAGGGCGGCGGGGCTCCGGGCTGGATCTTGTCGAGCTCGGAGGCCGCGGGAGCACGAAGCAGGGCGACGCCGCCGCCCGCCATCGCAACGCCCAGCGTCCCGGTCCACGCGCTCGCGATGCCCACGGCCGATCCCGCGGTCTGCTGGGCGAGCACGAGCGCGGGGGGTTGTCCTCCGCGGGGCGCGCGCACGATCTGCACGCCTCCCGGGCCCGTGGCCACGGCCACGTAGGCGCTGTCGCCGGTGTTGGCCACCCAGGCGAGATCGCGCGCGAGCGCGGCACCCCACATCCCGGAGAGGGCGACGTTGCCGCGCGGCGAGAACGTGACGGAGGCCGGAGCGCCCACGGCGAACGAAAGCCCGTAGAACGCGACGCCGCCGCTTCCGTCCGCGAGCGCCATCTCGGGAGACGATCCTCCGCGCAGCTCCAGGTCGAGCGCGCTCCCCTGCGTCGGGAGGGCGCCGGCGGCGTAGGGCACCCCTCCGAGGGAATCGATCGCCGCCTCGAGGTCCACGGCGACCACGCCCGCGCCGGTTCCGGCGATCACGAGGGCGGGATCGTAGGTCGCCGCGACGGGAACCGATCCGGTGTCGGCATCGGCGACCAGGGCGACGTGGCGTCCCGTCGCCGTGCGCACCCACGCGGCGTCGGTCGCGAAGCCGGGCGTCGGGATCACGCGCAGGATCCGATCGTCGATCCCGTTTCCGTCCGTGTCGAAGAAGTCGCTCCAGTCGCCGAAGGGCGGATCTTCGACGGTGCGCAGGTCGAGCAGCATCAGCCCCCCGCGCCCCGCGGCGAGGAGGCCGAGGTCCAGGGTGTCACCGCCCGTGGTGACGAACCCGGGAAGGATGGAGAGCGCGGCCGCGTACGAGGGAATCCGGATCGTGCCGACGACCCGGTCGTCGCCGCCGTCGCCGTTGCCGTCGATCATCCCGATCGAGTCGGTCGCGGTCGTGCGAATCACGCGCACGCCGTCCTCTCCGGAAGGGACCAGCCAGTAGCCGCGCGTGGCCAGGAGCGCCGCACCGTCCCGCCCGGCGGCGGCGGCCGAGAGCACGGTGAGCCCCGCCGGCACGAGGGCGGTCGGCAGCGAGTCGGGAAGCGAGGCGCTCGACAGGGCGAAGCCGGAGGCGTTGGAGACGCCGCCGGCGCCGGTGACGCTGAGCTGAACCGCGTTCCCGTTGCCCGCGTAGGAGCGCGCGGGGATCGTGGTCGGCACGTTCACCGTGACCGTGCCGCCCGCCGGAAGCGGGACGCTGGCCGGGGGAGACCCGCCGGCGAACAGGCCGCCCGCGTTGTTGGGGTCGGGATTGAACCGCCCCCCCGTGAGGAGGACCGTCTCCGCGGTGCCGGTCGTGGAGTGGACCTGGAACGAGACCGAGCCGGAGGAGCCCGACGCGGCCGACCAGGTCGAGGGCGAGGGCCACACTTCCGGGCGGCCGTCGCTCGCGGCCTGGATCGAGGCCCCCACCTTGGCCAGGTGGGCCCCGCCGGGATCGGCGAGGATGTCGATCGAGAGGGATGAGGTCCCCACCGACAGCGCCGGCACCGTGACGTTGATCGTCACCGAGGCGATGCTGTTCGCGGGAACGGAGAGCACGCCGCTCGAGGGCGAGAGGGTCGCGAGAAACGCGCCGCCGCTCGTCGCCGACCAGGCGACGTTGACGAGCGAGCCGTTCGCGCGCAGCGTCAGGGTGAGGGGGCGCGTGACCCCGGGAGCGATCACGGCGCTCGGGAGGAGTGCCGTGATCCGCGACGGCGGGATCCAGTCGGTCGCGCGCGCCGCGCGCGGAACCCCGGCCAGGGCGAGCGCGACGACCGCGCAGGCGAACGCCCGCCCGGCCGCGCGGGCCCCCATGCGAGCCCCAAGATGAAGAAGGGGGCCGGCGATCGGCGCCGGCCCCCCGGTGCAGCGACGAGTCACGAGACTGCCGTTTCCTTCACGCGATCACTTGAGAATCGTGACGCGCGCGTCCTGATGCCACGATCCCGACTCCATCCGGGCGAAGTACGTGCCCGAGGCGACGGTGCGACCGGCCACGTCCCGACCATCCCACAACGTCGTGTGCGGCCCGGCTTCCATCACCTTGCCGTCCACCAGGGTCCGCACGAGGCGGCCCGTCACGTCGAAGATGTTCAGGCGGACCGCCGCGTTCCCGGCGTTCCGCGGAATCACGAAGAGGAACTTCGCGACCGGGTTGGCCGGGTTGGGGCCGCTGTTGGCGAAGAAGAACTGATCCGGATCGATGGTCCGGCCCGCGATACGGGCCGCCGCGGCCGGCGGCGTGGTGACCGACGCGCTCAGCACGTAGGTCGACGGAACGCGAACCTGCGGAACCGGAGTCGTGAGACCCGAGCTCCGGAAATCGGTGACCTGGATCGTGAACTTCCGGGCGTTCTTGGAATTGCCCGGATTCGGCGGCGCCGTGAAGACGACCCGCGGATTCAGCCCGGTGAAGTCGTCGTTGAACGCCACGATGTCGCCGTTCGAATCGTAGAGGAACATCACCAGGTCGGTGTTGTTGTTGCCGTCCTGGCCGGTGGCCGTCGCGCTCGCGTCGATGATGTCGCCCGGCTTGGCCATGAGCGAGTAGAAGTCCTGGTCTCCGGCGGGCGAATAGGTCTCGGGACGATTGGTGACCGTCCCCGGAAGCACCTTGGCCTCGTTCAACCGACCGTTCGGCTCGTCGACGTCCTCGCTCAAGCCGAGAATCGTGACCGCCGACGTGAGGCTCCGGTGGCCGTTCTTGTCGAGCGCCTGCGACGACCAGATGGTCGCGGGCGTGGTCGCCGGGCTCGGCGAGAGGTGCATCGCGGTGTTCCCCGCGCCGGCGGTGTCGCGGTCGGCGTAGGAGAACGGGCTCCGCTGGATCAGGAACACCTGGTCGAGCGAGTTGTGCGGCAGAGCGAAACCGTCCGACCGCTTGTCGCTCGGCGGCAGGTAGGTGAATTCCGTCTGCGTCGCGCGGCGGTTCGCGCCCAGGCCCGTCGGCGCCACGATCGGCGCGTCAGCCGCGTTCGGGAGCTGGCAGGTCATGTCGACCGCGAGGTTGCGGTCGATCAGGACCGAGACCGCGCCCGCCAGCGTGATGCGGTACGAATTCGCAAACAGCCCCTGGTCCAGACCCGTGAAGTCCATCCGGAGGAACGGGAAGTTGAACGGGAAGCCCGGAACGGACTGTGACGGGAACTGGAGCACCCAGAAGAAGGTCTGGTTCGGGGTGCTCACGGGGATGTTCAGCGGGACGATGTTGTTCCCGTTCGGGTTTCCGTTGTATGGGGCCTGGCTGAAGAGCGGATTCGCGATGTCCGGTCCGCCGGTCAGCGGATTCATCGGGCAGAGCTTGGCGCTCAGGAATTGCGCCGGCACCCCGTTGAACGTGAACGACGGGAAGTTGACGCTGGAGATCGTGTACGGACCCTCGAACGGCGGGTCGAAGCGGACCGCCAGGTAGCCCGTGTTGCCGAACGTCACGATGTTCTCGAACGACCCGTGCTGCGCGATGATCACGCGTCCCGGGAACGTGTTCGTGACGAAGTTGATGCCCGGGGTGTTCGCGGCCGCGTTCACCGTCACGGGATCGAAGCTGTTCGCGAGATCGGTGAAGCCGTTCCCGCTCTCGTTGGCTCCGTTCCAGAACTCCGGCTCGAAACCGATGTCGAGGCCGTTGTAGGGGCCGCCGATGTTGGCGTCGGCCGCGATGGTGTTCACGCCGTCGAGCGGCACGATCCGCACGGCGTACGTGCCCGGAGGCAGCCCGTGGATCGTGTACTCGCCCTGGCCGTTGCGAAGCGTCAGCTCGCCCGAGATGGCGCTGATCGAATGCGCCGCATCGGGAGCCGCCAGATTGTAGGCCTCGACGTGCGCGCCGAAGAGGGCCGCGCTGTTGAAGCCGTTCAGCACGGTGCCGCTGATCGTCCCGGTCGTGGCATTGAAGTCGACGCCGTCGGCCGAGAGTCCGCGATCCGCCGACTCCGGAAAGATCGTGGAGATCCCCGCTTGGTCGTCCAGCTCCAGGGTGCGCTGGCTGATGTCGTTCGAGATGAACGGCACCATGGTCGCGCCCGCGACGCTGGTGTGATCGAGGCCGAAGTAGTGGCCGTATTCATGCGTCAGGACCGCCTGGAGATCGACGCTCGTCTGCCCGGCGGGGGCCGGCGTCAGACCCGGCGAGGAGATCGAGGCGAAGAACTCGTGGTCGTTGAACACGAGGTCCGCGTCCAGCGTGTGGCCGTTCGAAAGGTCGACCACGGAGCGGACGAACGCGATGACGCCGCTGCCGACCGCGAAATTCGCGCCCGGCGTGTCGAAGAACATGCTGTTCTGCCCGTCGAACGACAGCTTGGGAAGCGAATCGGTGGCCCCGAACTGATGCGGGTTCACCGTGAAGTACGAGGTGTTGACGTTCTCCCAGTTCTTCGCCGACTGGATCACCGTCGCCAGCGCGTCGGTCGAGGAGATGTCGGTGTTGGTGGGATCGATGACGCTGTTCAGCGGTAGCTCGGAATCGAACCAATGGGCCTGGACGACGGGTGAGGAAGCGTCCGCCTGGCGGGCCAGACGGATGAACGCCGCGGCCGGATTCGCCAGCGTGAGCGCGAGCGCTCCGAAGACGAGCACGGCGGCGGCGATGCGAAATCGAGTCGAGTTCATGGCGTCGCTCCTCCGTTACTCGGTCTGGGGTGTGGGATCGACCTGCACCTTGCCGGCCTCGTTCAGGTCGGTGCGGATGCCGTCGAGGAAGGACTGAAGCGGCATGTCGGGCGACGCCTTGGCGGCGTCGGACGTTTTGCCGAACGCGTCCATGAGAACCGTCCCGTCCAGCTCGTTGCGAACGCGCTTCGCGCCGTTCTCGTCCTGCGACACCGTGTACTTGCCCTGCTGCAGGCCCATGACCCACGGGTAGCCGGCCTTGTCCTTCTGCGTCAGGAACACGACGACCTCGTCGCCCTTCTTGAAGGTAGGCATGCCGGGGACGATCGACGCGATGTTGTTCACCACGCCGCCCAGCTGACGGATCGTGATCACGTCGTCCTTGTGGGAGCCCTTGACCGGATCGAGGACGCGAAGGGTGACGTAGGTGTAGATCTCCTTGTTCACGTCGTAGCGGGCGACCTGGTCCTCGACCCGCGCCATGACGACGGCGTCGGAATTCCTGGCCAGATCTTTCAGCGACATCTTGGTGACGGTGGTGGCGTACGCGGTGCTCGTGCCCACGAGGGCGAGAGCGGCGAACGCGACCAGGGCCCATCGGCTTGCGCGATTCATCGCCTTGTCTCCTGCGGTGACTCCATGCGGCGCCGGGACGGATGCGATCCCCGCGCGTCGCGGTGAGATGAAGGCATGGAACTGCTGACCGGGAACAATGCGGGTAACGTCGTCTGTGCCGGCTCTCACCCCCCTGCATCCGGCCCAGGCGGGCCGGGATCGGCTGCGGAACCCCGGTGTCGGAGGCGCATGCTCCGGAGCGGCAGGGCGCCGCCCGAGGAAACACGCCGATGTGTCGACGAGAAGGCGTAATTATACCATTTTGAATACCTTATGTCAACGGGGTGAATTGACCCGGAGGCTCGAACGGCTGCCCTCCGGCGACCTTAGAGGGGCCAGGGAGCGATTCGGATGGGACGCAACGGGCCGGAGGGGTCGGAAAGGAAGGCGTCGGGATTTCCCTCGGCGTTCAGCCACTCGGTGGAGAGGTACCCCATCCCCAGACCCTCCCCCGTTCCCGGCTCCTGCGCCGCGCTCGTCAGGAATCCTGCGGGGGCGCCCTCCGCAAGGATCGGGGTTCCCTTTGCGGGGTCCGAGCCGGGCCAGGAAAACCGGAAGCCGGCGCGGCGGCGGCGGACCTGGCCGCGATTGGAGGTTCGCGCCACGACCTCCTGGCCGACGTAGCACCCCTTCGTGAAGGAGATTGCACCGGGAAGGTCGAGCTCGGTGGCGATGCGGTCCAGATCGAAATCGGCGCCCGCGAGCGGGATCCCCGCCGCGATCCGCCACGCGCCCGCCGCCTCAGGCGCGGCGCAAGGCGGCAATTCCGCTCCGTCCGGAAGCAGGAGAAAGGAAAGCGGCTGGCCGGCGATGGCCGTCGCGCCCGGAGCCTGCGCGGCCAGGGAGGCCAGCAGGCGGCTCCGGTTCGGTCCGGCGACCCCGACGATGCGCGGCACGGCGGCCGGACCCTCGAACTCCACGTCCTCCATGATCCGAAACCGCTCGAGATGGGGGCGGAGCGCTTCCGCCGAGGCCGCATCGGCGAGGACCCAGGCGTCGGCGCCCGAGGCGGCGACCGCGACCCACGCGTGCGCGACCGGGCGCCCCTTCTCGGTCAGGAAGAGCGTCTCGGCCGCGCGGTCCGGGCCCGCGGAATCCAGGTCCTGGGTCGCGGTACCTTGGAGGAACTCGCGCGTGTCGGCGCCGGACAGGCGAAGGACGCGCCAGCCGCCCAGGTCGAGGGCGGCCGCGTCCTCGCGCAGGGCGCGGTAATCGTCGCTGGGGGATGGCATGGCGTGAAGAATAGCATCCCTCGAAAAAGGCCCTTGACGCGGAGGCCACTAAATCGTATATTTACGATTAACGATATGCGAGAGGAGGCCCGATGAAGACTCTACCGCTCACGCCGGCCCGTCGACGACCGCTGCCGCGCTCGCGCCGCACGGGAGCTCCCACGGACGTGGAGCTCGCGCGCCTGGCCAAGGCTCTGGGGCATCCGGCCCGGGTCGCCATCGTGAGGCTCTTGCTGGGCAGGAAGGAATGCATCTGTGGCGACATCGTCGAGAGGCTGCCGCTCGCCCAGGCCACGGTGTCGCAGCATTTGAAGGTTCTCAAGGATGCGGGCTGGATTCAGGGAAGCATCGACGGCCCGCGCGTCTGCTACTGCGCCCGTCCCGAGACGGGCCGCAAATTCCTGGAGCTCGCGCAAGCGCTGGCGGCCCGGGAGGAAGGAGAGGAGTCATGAGCGCCACGAACGACATTCGCGATACGGTGCGGGAGCGCTACGGAGCGCTGGCCGAGGGAGCCGACTGCGGCTGCGGATGCTCCACGGGATCGGTCCCCTGCTGCTCCACCGACGCCCAGGCCATGGCCACGCTGGGCTACACCGCCGAACAGCTCGCCGCGATCCCCGAGGGGGCGAACCTGGGGCTTGGATGCGGCAATCCGCTCGCGCACGCCGCCGTGAAGGCGGGCGAGACGGTGCTCGATCTGGGTTCCGGCGCCGGCATCGACGCCTTCCTCGCTTCGCGCGAGGTGGGGGCCGAGGGGCGCGTGATCGGCGTGGACATGACGCCTTCCATGGTCTCCCGGGCGCGCGAGAACGCCGCCAAGGGCGGCTACCGGAACGTCGAGTTCCGCCTGGGCGAGATCGAGAACCTCCCCGTGGCCGACGGCTCGGTGGACGCGATCATCTCGAACTGCGTCATCAACCTGTCTCCCGACAAGCCGCGCGTCTTCGCCGAGGCGTTCCGCGCGCTCAAGCCGGGCGGCCGCCTCGTGGTGAGCGATCTGGTGCTGACGCGGCCTATTCCCGACGCGGTCCGGAAGTCGATCGAGGCCTACGTCGGCTGCATCGCCGGAGCCTCCTCCCGCGAGGACTATCTGCAGCTGGTGCGGGAAGCGGGATTCGCCGATGTGACGGTGCTCGAGGAGCGGGGCTACGGACAGGACGGTCCTCTCCCGACCGTGGTGATCGAAGAGAGGGCCTGGGATGCCGTCGCGTCCGTGAAGGTGCGTGGGGTGAAGGCGGACCGATAGCGGCGTCCTCCTGCTACGCGCTCTTGTGCGCCACGGCGCGCTGCCCTGAATCCCCCTCGCCGCGCGAGCGGATCCAGCGCTCCAGGCGCTCCGGCGTGCCCAGGTCGAGCCAGCCGCACGGTGGCACGGCGAGAAGGCGGAGATGGGGCGCGGATCGCTGGAGCACGTCGTGCGAGAAGTCGACGTGGGGCAGCGCCTCATAGGCGCGCGCCAGCGCCGCGGGATCGGGCGCGGCACCGGGCACCCGCTCCTCGGTGACGCGGGCGAGCGAGGCCAGCAGCGCCGGCGCCGCGGTCTGGAAGAGCGCGAGCAGCGCGCGCCCGCGCGCCACGACGATGAAGCTGCTGACCGAGGCGCCGGAGCGGTACAGCTCCCGCGCCGCGCGCGGCGTCGGCTTTTCCACGAAGGAGACGATCGGCCGAGTCCCGTCCTCTTCCGCCTCGCCTCCGACGATCCATCCGTAGTCGGGCTCCGGACCCTGCGGCGCCATGCCCAGGAGCACGACGCGGCGGCCGCGCTCCACGACCGACACGGCGTGCGCCAGGGAGCATGCCAGCGTCGGCTCGTCGGCCACGTACTGATCGGCGGGCAGAACGACCACCACGGCGTCGCGGCTCTTGCGCAGGACGCGGAGCAGAGGAAGCAGGATCCCGGCCCCGGTTCCGCGGTTCGCCGGCTGCACGATCATGCCGGCGGCCATCGAGCCCGGGACCAGGTCCCCCCACCACTCGCGATGATGCGCGGCAACGACGGTGAGGATGTGAGCGGGCCGGGTGATCCGCCTGGCCCGGTCGAGCGCCCACCGAAGCATCGGCCCCGCGTCTCCGGGGCTCCAGTATTGCTTGGGAAGGGGCCGTCCACGCGCATCCGTGGTCAGGCGGCGCACGCGCTCCCCGTCACCGGCAGCCAAGACGATCGCCCATCGGCGCGAGGCCATTCCGCGACATCCTCCCCATGGGAAGTTGACGCTTGGGATCGATGCACGAGGCATGCCGCATGCGGGGCACCCGGGGGGCTCGGCGGAACCCGGGCGCGCGAGCGGGCTTAGGGCCCGTCGCGGCCCGACTGCGCGCGCGCTTCGCGCGCGCGGAGTTCTGTCAGCCTGTCAGGCAAACCGGGCGGTTATGGCAGGGATTCGCGCACGGAGGCGCGCCCGTCCGCGTCGTAGGCGATGACGCTGTGCACGGGCAGTGCGGGGTCGACCTTGGACCGGCCGTCGAGGAACGAGAGCTCGACGAGAAACGCGAAGCCCGCCGGCTCGCAGCGGATCGCCCGCACCAGGTCGAGCGCGGCGCGGGCGGTGCCGCCGGTGGCCATCACGTCGTCGGCGATCACGACGCGCGTGCCCGCGGGCACCAGGTCGCGGTGGGTCTCCAGGCAGGCGCGGCCGTATTCCAGGTCGTACTCCTCGCGATGGGCAGAGGCCGGGAGCTTCCCTTCCTTGCGGGCCAGCAGGAGTCCCGCGTTCCAGCGCGCCGCCAGCGCCGCCGCGACCAGGAACCCGCGCGCCTCGATACCGAGCACCATCGCGGGGGGCGCTTTGTCGAAGGGCGCGGCCAGCGCGCGCACCGCCCGGGCCCACGCGGGACCGTCCGCCCAGAGCGGTGTCAAGTCGCGGAAGAGGATGCCCTTCTTCGGCCAGTCGGGCACGTCGCGCACCCAGGCGGTGAGCGGGGCATCGGCGGAATCGGGCGGGTTCCAGTTCACGCGCGCCAACGTAGCGCCCCAGTCCCCGCGCGGCAACACCTACAATCGGCGCCATGCACGTCCTGGTCTCGGGCTCGAGCGGATTTTTGGGAGGCGCGCTGATGCCGCGCCTGGCCGCGGCGGGACATCGCGTGTCGCGGCTCGTTCGATCGCGCGGCGGCAGCGGCGACGCCCGGGGCGCCGCGAGAGGTCCCGGCGCGACGGAGGTCCGCGCGTGGGCGCCCGACACCGACGCGCTCGACCCCCGCGTGTTCGAGGGGATCGACGCCGTGATCCACCTGGGCGGCGCCAGCATCGGCTCGGTCTGGACGTCCCGGCGCAAGGAGCTGCTCCGGACCAGCCGCATCCGCACGACGCGCCTTCTGGCCGAGCGGATCGCGTCGTCCGCGCCGCGCCCCTCGGTGTTCGTGCACGCCTCCGCCGTCGGCTACTACGGCGACCGGGGCGACGAGATCCTCACCGAGGCCAGCGCCCCGGGGCGGGGCTTCCTGGCCGATCTTTGCCGCGACTGGGAGGCGGCCTCGATGCCGGCGCACGACGCCGGCACGCGGGTCGTCCGCGTCCGCGCCGGGCTGGTGCTGAGCCCGCGCGGCGGCGTGCTGCCGGTGATGCTGCGCCCGTTCCGGCTCGGCCTGGGGGGACGCCTGGGCAGCGGACGCCAGTGGATGCCCTGGATCGCGCTCGAAGACGCGGTGGGGGTCTACCTGCGCGCGCTCGAAGACGGTGCGCTGACGGGCGGCGTGAACGCGGTCGCGCCGGAAGCGGTCACGAACGCGGAGTTCACGAGGGCGCTGGCCCGCGCGGTCGGGCGCCCCGCGTTCGTCACCGTGCCGGCGTTCGCCTTGGCGATGCTGCCGGGCGGGATGGGGAAGGAGACGCTGCTCGCGAGCGAGCGCGTCGTTCCGGCCGCGCTCCAGGCCGCGGGATTCCAGTTCGAATCCCCTACCCTCGAGACGGCCCTCGCGGCGATTCGCGGAGGGGGCCCATGAGCACGACCGGCCCGCTGGGTCCCGTCCTCGCCGGCGAGCCCCCCTTCGGCTCGAGCGAAACCGCGAACGCGGTCAGCGTGGTCGGCTCGCCGGCGCTCTCCAGCCGGAGCACCGCGGCGCCGTGCTCGTCGGGATGGATCACGCCCAGGCTGGTGGGCGAGAGCCCGCGCAGCGCCCACAGCTGGAAGCTCTGACTGTCGGGAGCCGCGGCGTTCGTGAGCACGATCACGGCCCTACGGGACGCGGGATCGTAGACCGCGCGCCCGCGGATCCCGGAAGTCTCCCCCGCCAGTGGCGCCGGCGGCGCCAGGTCGGCGACGCGCGCGATGGGCGAGGCGAGCACGCCGCTCCACTGCCGCTCCACCGCGAGGTCGCGAGCGGTGCTGTTCAGGTCCGCCTCGCGCGCGCGGAGGATCGCGCGCAGGCGCCCGGTCGATTCGTAGAACGTGCCCGAGCTGACGAGCAGGATCGCGGCCGCGATCCATCCCGTCCACGCGAACCACCCCGGCCGCCCCTTGCGCGGGAGGCGGAGGACCTTGGCGCCCTCGGCGCCGGAGCCGCCGGAGACGGCCGCTCCACGCTCACGGGTGCCGGGCTGGGGCGCGCCCTCTTCGGAAGAAAGCGCCGCGAACGCCCGCTCACGCAATCCGGGCAGAGGAAGCACGCGGGGGGCCGAAGCCGCGAGCAGCGTCGCGCCGTAGCCGAACTCGCGGAGCGCGGTCTCGCATTCCGCGCACCCATCCGCGAGATGCGCCTCCAGCCGCTTCCGGTCCTTCTCCTCGATCGTCCCGAGCGCGTAGGCCGCGCACAGCTCGACCATCTCCTCCTTGTGCGCGCTCACGCCCACTCCTCGCTGGGCAAGAGCTCGCGCAGGCGTGCCAGCGCCTGCCGCGTCCAGGAGCGGACCATGACGGCGGGAGCGTTCATGCGGCCCGCGATCTCCGGAGTCGAGAGGCCGTCGAAGAAGGACGATTCCAGGACGCGCCGGTGCTTGGGCTCCAGGGCGCCGAGGGCACGCCGCACCCGCTCGGCCAGCTGACGTCGTCCCGGCGAATCGTCGGGATCGTCGGCGTGGGCGGCGCCCGCGTCGAAGTCGCCGGCGCCCCGGCGGCCCGAGACCGCGCCGGCTGGCACGCGCCTCACCGCGCAGGCGCGCGCGATCCCGAGGAGCCACGCGGCCACCGTGCCTCGGTTCGGGTCGTAACCCCGCGCCTCGCGCCAGGCCCGCGTCCACACCTCGACGAGCGCCTCGTCCGCCTCGTTCCGGTCACCGGTGATGCGCACCAGCAAGGGGTAGAGAAGCGGCGTGTAGCGGTCGTACAGGGCCGCGACCGCGTCGCGATCCCCCTCCTGAACGCCTCGGATCCGCTCGAAATCGCTCTCGCTCATGGCGTCGCACCTTACCCGATGCCCCCTTCGCGGACAACGTCCGGCGCGCGTGCTAGGCTTTTCCCATGGCTGGGAAGCGGCTCCTCATCCTCGGCGGCGGCTTCGCGGGGCTCGACGTGGCGCGGGCGATCGGCCGCTCGCGGTCCGCGCGCGAGTACTGGGACACGCTCCTCATCGACAAGGAGAACTTCTTCCAGTTCAACCCGCTCCTTCCCGCCGTGGCGGTCGGCTCGGTCGAGACGCGCCACATCGTCTACCCGCTTCGGGAGATGGCGCGCCACCGGCACATCCGTTTCCACAAGAACAAGGCGGTCCGGATCGATCTGGACCGGAAGCTGGTGGCGCTGCACAACAGCCTGGCCGAGCCCTACGACACGCTGGTCGTCGCCATGGGCAGCGTGACCAACTACTACGGCGTCCCCGGCGCCGAGCGGTACACGCGCCCCTTCAAGACGATCGCCGACGCCATGACGCTCCGCGCGCGCGTGGTCGAGCTGTTCGAGATGGCCGAGCAGGCCGAGACGCTGGAGAAGCGGCGGCGCCTGCTCTCGTTCGCGCTGGTCGGGGGAGGCGTCACGGGCGTGGAGGTCGCGGCCGAGCTGATCGAGATGGCGCGCGAGACGCTGCTCCCGCGCTACCCCAGCATCCGCGCCGGCGACATCTCGGTCGTCGTGATCGAAGGGGGCGACCGCGTGGTCCCGACGGCGCGCCCCGAGCACTCGCGCTACATCCTCCGGTTCCTCGAGCGGCGCGGCGTGAAGGTGCTGCTCCAGACCCCGGTGCGCCGCGTCGAGCCCTACCGCGTCTTCGCCGGCGACGACCGGCGCATCGACGCCTTCACCATCATCTGGACGGCCGGCGTGCACCCGCCCGACCTGGTGCGCGACCTCCCCGTGCGCCACCACCGGGACGGCCGCGTGCTGGTGGACGACCAGCTGCACCCCGCGCGCGAGGACGGCACCCCGCTCCCCGACGTCTACGTCCTCGGCGACTGCGCGGCCTCGCCCCGGCCGGACGGCACGATGCAGCCCGCGCTCTCGCAGACTGGCATCGCGATGGGGGCCTTCACGGGAAGGCAGCTGGTGCGCGCGGCCGAGGGGAAGCCGTCCGAGCGCTTCGCGTTCAAGGATGCGGGCTACATCATCTCGCTGGGCAAGCACTCCTCGGTGCTGGAGCTGTTCGGGATCCCGCTCTCCGGCAAGATCGCCTGGCTCCTCTGGGCGGGGGCCTACCTGGTCAAGATGGTCGGATTCCGGAAGCAGCTGGAGGTCGGAATCGACCACCTCTCCCACCTCTTCTTCGAACACGACACGTCGCAGATCCTGGCGCGCCGGGCCGTCCTCTCCGACGACGAGCTGAACCTCTCCCTGGCCGAGCCGGGCCGGGACGGCCCCGAGGGGGCCGATTCCGAGGCCCAATCCGGGGGATCGGGGGCGGTCCCGCAGGCATCCAAACCGCCGGGAGCCCTGGTCACAACTCCGGCCGAAACCCGTAGGCGTGAATAGGGGTACCACCTACTATGTCCGGACCGCATCACGGTTTCGGGCCCATCATCATGGATGAGGAGGAGGAATCCGAATGAAGCGAATCAGTCTGATTCTCACGTTGGCGATCGCGGTGGCGTGCCTCACGACGGTCGCCCTCGGCATCGCCATGGCCGCCGACGTGCACGCCGGGGGCAAGCCGACCACGCTGAGCGGCGAGCTGGTGGACATGGGCTGCTACATCGGGCACATGGCCAAGGGTGAGAAGCACTCCGACTGCGCAGCCAAGTGCGTTTCGGGCGGGATGCCGATGGGCGTCCTGACCTCCGCGGGCAAGCTCTACCTGCTCACGATGGACCACGCGAATCCGGACGCCTACAACAAGGCCAAGGACTTCGCCGGCAAGCAGGTCAAGATCACGGGCCCAACCCACGTCCGGAACGGCATCAACACGATCGACGTCGTCTCGGCCGAAACGGTGGCGATGGCCAAGTAGCGCAGCATCCCGTCGCGCGGGCGGACCGCGGTTCGCCCGCGCACGGACCCTCCCAGACTACGGCGTACACCCCCTCTTCCGAAGCCGTCCAGGTATCCTGAGGTGGTATTCCCGCCGGTCCCCCCGGACCGGATGCGCGGCGCCGCCCCCTCCGCTACTCTTCCCTTCATGAAACCACTCCCCCGGAAACACCTCATCGCGGTAGCGGCATTGTTGGTATTGGTGGCGGCGGCCCCGCCGCCCGCCCCGAAGGGACCGAAGAAGCAGGTCACCGTGACGGGCGAGATCCTGGACATGGGATGCTTCATCTCGCGCGGGCTGCGCGACGAGCTCCACCGCGAGTGCGCGACCAAGTGCCTCGCGATGGGCGTCCCGATGGGGCTGTTGGCGGCCGACAGCACGGTCTACATCCTGACGCAGAATCACGACCGCGCCATGGAACCGACGGGGTTCCAGCCGCCGGATCCATTCGCCCAGTGCAAGGGATGGGCGGCGAAGCAGGTCGCGATCACCGGATTCGTGTGGGAGCGAAAGGGGTACAAGGAAATCGAAGTGAAGGCGGCTAAGCTGGCACCGGCGCCGCCTGTGAAAGTGCCGTGAGCCTCTCGACTCGCGGCCTGTTTCCTCTCTCCACGCTCCCCGCTTCGTGGCGGCGCCTCCTCGTCGGGGGCGCCGCGTTGCTTCTGGTGTCCGTGACGCCGCCTCCGGTTGCGCGCGCGCAGGAGACCACCCAGCAGTGCCTGGACCACTCCAAGGAGGCCGCGGCCGAGGCCAAGAAGGCGCTGGCCGCTTCCAAGAAGGACGGGGCCAGGGTGGCCGCGGCACCGGCGCCGGCCGTGACCCCCGCCCCCAAGGCCACCGCTTCCAAACCGAAATCCGCCGCCGCGCCCCGCGGACCCATCAAGCGCACGCTGACCACCCTGCGCGGCGAGCTGGTCGACTACTACTGCTACATCGAGAAGGGCGCCCGCGGGCAGGAGCACAAGGACTGCGCCATGCGCTGTGTCGCCGGGGACATCTGCATGGGTCTTCTGACTCCCGACGATCAGCTGATGATGCTCTCGGTGCAACACCTCCGCGTGATGGAGCCGCTGGCCTGGCGCGGGATCCCCGATCCCTTCACCCAGTGCCGCGGGTTGCTCAACGAGACCGTGGACCTCACCGGCTACGTGATGATGCGGAAGGGACAGAAGATCATCGAAGTGACGGCCGTGAAGGTCGTGAAAGCGCCGCCCAGCCCCAAGAGCGCGGCCTACAAGTTCACGATTCCGACGCCGCCGAAGCCGGGACCGAACGTGGTCCAGCACCACGAAAAGCGCGTTCCGACCACCCTCCGCGGCGAGCTCGTGGACTTCTACTGCTACATCGAGAAGGGCGCGCGCGGACCCGAGCACCGCGACTGCGCGGTGCGTTGCGTGGCCGGCGACGTCTGCATGGGACTCCTGACCACCGACGAGAAGACGCTGATGATGCTCTCGGTGAACCACCTCCGCGCGATGGACCCCAGAGCCTGGCGCGGCGTCCCCGACCCGTTCACCAAGTGCCGCGGGCTCCTCGCGGAAACCGTGGACCTCACGGGATACATCATCGAGCGGCACGGACAGAAGATCATCGAAGTGACCGATGTGAAGGTGGTGCCGAGAAGTTAGGTAGTCCCGGCCCGCAGGCCGGGACAACTTGTACCGTTAGGCACGGCGCCCGAGGATCAGGATCTCTTCTAGGTAGAACCTCAGCGCACCGCCCTCACCCTCGGGGCGAAGAAACTCCCGCATCCCACCCCGCGACCCGACCAACATCCCCCGCACGCGCTCCCTCGTCGCCGCATCCACCGGCATCCGGCCGATCCAGCTCTCGAAATCGCGCGCCTTGCGGAACGCTTCGTCGTGCTCGATCGCCAGCCCGGCTTCATGGAACAGCCGCCGCCACTCCGATGCC
>DASQJL010000026.1 GCA_035631035.1 Candidatus Binatia bacterium
AGCGCACCGACGGCCCGCTCACGGCGGAGCAGGAGCGGCAGGTTCAGTTCATCCGGCGCGCCTCCAGCGAGCTGTCGGAGCTGGTGAACGACCTGCTCGACCTGGCCAAGGTGGAGGCGGGGAAGTCGGAAGTCCGCCCCACCCTGTTCGAGGTCTCCAACCTCTTCGGCGCGCTGCGCGGCATGCTCCGGCCGCTCCTCCTCAACACCGCGGTCACGCTGGTCTTCGACGAGCCCGAGGAGATCCCGCCGCTCCACACCGACGAGGGGAAGGTGTCGCAGATCCTCCGAAACTTCATCTCGAACGCGCTCAAGTTCACCGAGCGGGGCGAGGTCCGCGTGCGCGCGCGCCTGGTCAACGGCCAGGGGAAGGTCGCGTTCGAGGTGTCGGACACCGGGATCGGGATCGCTCCCGAGGACCGGGAAGTGATTTTCCAGGAGTTCGCCCAGATCGACAGCGCGCTGCAGCGCAAGGTCCGCGGCACGGGGCTCGGCCTTCCGCTCTGCCGCAAGCTCGCCGAGCTGCTCGGCGGCTCGGTCTCGCTGCAGAGCCAGCCGGGCGCGGGGTCGACCTTCGCCGCGGTGATTCCCGTGGTCTACGCCGAGAGCGGCGGCGTCCCGCACGAGTCCTGGCAGGTGGCCCCGGGCCGCACTCCCGTTCTCGTGGTCGAGGATGCGCCGGAGGAGGCGCTGCTCTACGAGAAGTACCTTGCCGCGGCGGGATACCAGGTGCTCCACGCGCGCACGCTGCGGGAAGCGCGCGAAGCGCTCACGATCGTGAATCCCGCGCTGGTCCTCCTCGACGTCCTCCTCCGCGGCGAGGATACCTGGTCGTTCCTGACGGAGATCCGCCGGCGCCCCGAGACCGCCGAGACGCCGGTCCTGATCGTGAGCACCGTCGAGGACCAGGCCAAGGGGATCGCGCTGGGGGCCGACGCCTACCTGCTCAAGCCGATCGACCGCCAGCGGCTGATCCAGCAGGTCTCGTCGATGATGGGAAGCGGTCTCATGCGCCGGGTGCTGGTGGTGGACGACGAGGAGATCTCGCGCTATCTGATCCGCCAGAGCCTGGCCGCGCCCGACGTCGAAGTCCTCGAAGCCTCCACGGTGACGGAGGCGATGCGCGTCGCGAGCTCCGGGCGCGTCGGAGCCATCTGCCTCGATCTCCGCATGCCCGAGCAGGACGGCGAGGAGGTGCTCCGCCGCCTGAAGAGCGACCCGGCGACGCGTGAGATTCCGGTGTTCGTGGTCACGTCCAAGGCGCTCGGCGAGGGCGAGCGGGAGCGGCTTCTCCAGATGGCCGCGGGCGTGATCTCCAAGGAGACCCTCTCCCGCGAGCCGATCCTGCCGCGGGTGGAAGAAGCGATGCGGCGGATCGCCGCCGCCTAGGGAGCCAACCATGGTGGCCAAGCCCGAGCTGATCCTGGTCGTCGACGACAACGACACCGCGCGCTACCACAAGGAGCGGATCCTGGCGCGCGCGGGCTATGAAGTGATCCAGGCCAAGGACGGGCTCGAGGCGCTGCGCCTCGTAG
>DASQJL010000027.1 GCA_035631035.1 Candidatus Binatia bacterium
TGCGGCGGCTGCCGGTCTGGTCGAGCAACGTGGCGCTTCTGGACGACGCGGTGCGGCACGACCCGCGCGATCCCGCGGCGCACGTCGCGCTGGCCGACCAGTACATCGCCGAGGGGAACTACCATGCGGCGCTCGCCGCGCTGGACCGCGCGATCGCCGTCGATTCGACGCGCGCGCTGGCCTGGCACCGGCGGACGCTGCTCCTCAACCGGATGGGAAAGCTCCCCGAGGCCGAGGCGTCGGGCCGGCGCGCGGTGGCGATCCAGCCCTCCGAGGCGATCTTCTGGGCCAACCTGGGGGACATCCTCACGCGCGAGGGGAAGACCCACGACGCCAACGAGGCGAACCGCCAAGCGGTGGTTCTGGACCCGAAGAACCCCGACAACTGGTACAACTACGGCGTGTCGCTCGCCTCCTCCGACAGCCTTCCCCAGGCCATGCAGGCCTACCGACGGGCGATCGCGCTCAACCCTGGGCACTTCCAGGCTGTCAATAACCTGGGGGCCGCCCTCGCCCTCTCCGGCCGGATTCCGGAAGCGCGCGACGTGTACCTGAAAGCGGTCGAGCTCGAGCCCAGCTCCGTCCAGGCCCGCATGAACCTGGCGCTGGCCTACCTGCGCCTGGGCGACGTCGCGGGCGCATCGGCCCAGCGCGAAGCGGTCCAGAAGCTGGACCAGGCGGCGGCGATGCAGCTGGTCGAGATGATCAAGCAGGTGCAGGCCGGCCAGGGGTCCCGCCGATGACCCCCGCCCACGCCTTCGCCCGCGCCCCCCGGATCCCCCGCGCCCTCGCCGCGTGTACGAACCGATGACCCCCGCCCCCGACGTTCGTCTCTTCGATCCCAGCCGGATCAACCTCCTCGTCGGGCTCGGGCTTTTTCTCCTTTTCCTCTTCCTGAACATCTCGCGCGCGCGGCGCGGCGCCACGATGTTCATCCGGCCGCTTGCCGGACTGAAGGCGGTGGAGGAGGCGCTCGGGCGCGCCACGGAAATGGGGCGACCGGTGCTCTACGTCCCCGGCATCGGCGACATGAGCGAGGTGGGAACGCTCGCGGCCATCACGATCCTGAGCCGCGTGGCGCGGCGCACCGCCGACCTGGGCTGCGACCTCGAGGTTCCGAACTACGATCCCGTGGCCGCGACGATCATGGAGGGCGCCGTGCGCCAGGCGTACGTCGAGGCCGGGCGCGGCGACTCGTACCGGCCGGGCTCGGTCCACTACGTGAGCGCGCAGCAGTTCGCGTACGTGGCCGCCGTGACCGGCTACATGCTACGCCAGCGCCCCGCCGCGAACATCTTCATGGGCGCGTTCTACGCCGAGTCGCTCTTCCTGGCCGAGACCGGAAACCTGACCGGCGCCATCCAGATCGCCGGCACCGACCAGGTGACGCAGCTCCCCTTCTTCGTCTGCGCCTGCGACTACACGCTGCTCGGCGAGGAGCTGTACGCCGCGAGCGCCTATCTGGGCCGCGAGCCGGTGCAGCTCGCGACGATCGCGGCGCAGGACTGGGCGAAGGCGCTCGCCGCGGCGGTCGTCGTGCTCGCGGCGATCCTCGGAGCGCTGGGTCATCCCGAAGTGGGCCGGCTGCTCCAGACCCAATGAGACGCCAGACCGTGCCGCCCCGCCGGAGCCCCTGGGACCGCGGAGTCCTGAGGCACCCTCCGGCCGGCCCCGTGAGCGCCTGACCGTGCGCTTCGGCCCGCTCGTCGTCACGTTCGTCACCGGGGCGCTGCTCGTCGCCTTCTTCTTCATCCCCCATCACCGCGCCCAGGAGACGCAGAGCGTCATGCTGGACTGGGCGAACATCGTCTACAGCTTCGCCCTCGTGCTGGGATCGGTGTCGCTCTGGACCGCGCATCAGAAGCGGGTGACCGCGCGCACGCCGGGCTGGATCTACAGCGTGGTCACGCTCGCCTCGCTGGCGTTCGTGACGATCTGGGGAATCGTGCAGGGCGTGGAGGAAGGGACGGCCGTGAACGTGTTCTACAACACGGTCAACGCGCCGCTCGCCTCGACCATGTTCGCGCTGCTCGCGTTCTTCATCGCGTCGGCCGCCTTCCGCGCCTTCCGCGCCCGCAACCTGGAGGCCACGCTCCTCCTGGTCACCGCGATCGTCATGATGATCGGACGCGTCTCGATCGGTGAGTTCCTCTGGCGCGGCTTCCCCGGCGTCACCGAGTGGCTCCTCGACGTCCCGAACCTGGCCGCGAAGCGGGCGGTGGCGATCGGCGTGGGGCTGGGCGCGATCTCCACGGCGCTGAAGATCATCCTCGGCATCGACCGGTCGTACCTGGGGCGTTCATGAGCCTCTGGTCCCGGCTGCTTCGTCTCGACCGGCGCATCATTTTCGTCATGGTCGCGCTGGCGACCGCGGTTCCGCTCCTCTTCCCCGTGAACCTCCCGATCTCGGTCTCGCCGCGCGTGCGCGCGGCCTACGAGGCGGTGGACAAGCTGCCGCGGGGCTCCTACGTGCTGATGTCGCTGGACTACGAGCCGGACATCATGGCCGAGCTGCAGCCGATGGCGAAGGCGGTCCTCCGGCACTGTTTTCGGAAGGGGCTGAAGCCGGTCATTCTCACGCTCTATCCCGCCGCGCCGGGGCTGATCGAGGAGGCGCTCCGCATCTCGGCCACCGCCGAACACAAGCAGCGCGACGTGGACTACGTGTTCCTGGGCTACAAGTCGGGGAGCCAGTCGGTCATCCTGGGACTGGGCGAGAGCATCCGAACCATGTTCCCCACCGATTACTGGGGCACGCCCCTGAACCGCATTCCCATGATGAAGGGGCACAATTCCTTCGCGGACTTCCCGCTGGTCATCAATCTCTCCGGCTCGTCGATCGCCGACTACTACGTGCGCATCGCCGCCACCCGCTACCGCCGGCCCATGATCCTGGGCGCCACCGCGGTCATGACCGCGGACTACTACCCCTACCTTTCCGCGGGGCAGATCCAGGGGCTGATCGGGGGCATGAAGGGCGCGGCGGAGTACGAGCGGCTGATGGACCTCTTCGGTGACGCGCGCCGCGGCATGGATGCCCAGAGCCTCGTGCACGTGGTGATCGTCGTGCTCGTCGTCCTGGGCAACCTGGCGCTGTTCGCGACGGGAGGGCTCCGGAAGCCATGACCCCCGCCGTGCAGAACACGATCATCGCGTTCCTCACGCTCTGCGTGTTCAGCTTCCTCTACCGCGACAATCCCTTCTATCGCTTTGCCGAGCACCTCTTCGTGGGCGCCGCGGCGGGCTACCTGCTGGCCGTGCAGTACCAGAACGTGATCAAGCCGAACGTGATCGGCGAGATGAGCGGGGGCAACATGCTCCCGCTGGTCCCGCTCGCCCTGGGTATCATCCTCCTCGGCAGGATGTGGACGCGCACGTCGGGCCTGGCCCGATGGTCCCTGGCGTTCTACGTGGGGATCTACTCGGGGATCGCGATCCCCGCCTACCTGCAGGCGCAGATCTTCGCGCAGCTCGCCGACCAGGTGAAGCCGTTCGCCCCGGGGTGGGGCGCGATCAACTCGGCGCTCGTCCTGATCGGCTTCATCACCGTGCTCTCGTACTTCTTCTTCTCCGCGGCGCACCGCGGCCTGCACGGCTTCTCCGCGCGCGTGGGAATCTGGTTCCTGATGGTCGCCTTCGGCGCGTCGTTCGGCTACACGGTGATGGCGCGCGTCTCCCTGCTCATCGCGCGCATGCAGTTTCTATTGAGGGACTGGCTGCACCTGTTGCCCCCGGCCTAGGGCGGCGTACGCCGGCCTAGGCGCCGAGCCACCGGATCGCTCCGGCGATCGCCTCCTCGAAGCTGAGCGCGCGCCCCTCCGCCCATACCGGCTCGGCGGCCCCGCCCAGCGATCGCCGGGCCCCCGTGACGACCGCCTCGATCCCCTTCGCCTCGGCCGGCGTCGGCGGCGAGGCGATCCGAAGACGCAGGGCGTCCGCGGCGCCGCACCAGCGAAGCGCCGCCGAGGGATCCCCGGTCGACTGCGCGAGGAGCGCGGTCCGCTCCAGCGCGTAGCATCCCGCCCGCCGCTCGTCCAGGCTCAGCACCACCGCCAGGCACTCGGCGAGACGCGCCCTGCAGGCCGGGACATCGCCCAGCTTGAGGCAGAGCTCCGCCAGGGAGGAGAGGCGTACCGCCAGCGACGCGGCGTCGCCGACACGCTCGAACCCCGCGATCCCCTCCTCGTGCAGCGCTCGGGCTGTCGCGAGGTCCCCCCGGAGCTCGGCCACCCGCCCCCGGTTGCTCGCGACGAGCGCTTTGCCCCGCTCGTTCCCCGCCCGCTCGAAGCGCGGCAGCGCGCCGCGGTAGGTCGCGTCGGCAACGGAGTAGGCGCCGCGACCCATCGCCACGTTGCCCAGCCCGACCAGCGCCTGCCCCACCCCCGTCTCCACGCCGAGTCGTTCCATGCTCGCGCGGGCTTCCTCGTAGGCCGCCGCCGCGGCGTCCCAATCGTTCTGATGGAACGCGAGCGCTCCCACGCCCATCAGCACCTCCGCGCGCGCGGTCGAATCCTCGGCGTTGCCGCGCGCCAGCGCCGTGCGGAGCACGGCCCGCCCCAGGCTGAAATGACCGCGGGCCAGCCAGAAGCGCCAGAGGCTCGCGGCCAGGCGCAGCCCGCACGCTCCCGGCTCGGCCCGCCGCTCGCACCAGGAAAGCGCGGCGAGGAAGTTCTCGTGGTCGGCCTCCAGCCGATCGAGGCAGGCGGCCTGCGCCGGCCCGGTCAGGTCGGGGCACGCGCGCTCGGCGGCGCCCAGGAAGTGGCGCAGATGGCGGTCGCGCACGGCGGCCTCCTCCCCCGACTCGGCGAGCCGGTCCGCCGCATAGGAGCGAAGCGTCTCCAGCAAGCGGAACCGCGGCGCGCGCGCCGGGGCCGACGCCTCGTCGGAAGCGGGAGGGGACACCAGCGACTTGTCCACGAGCCGTCCGAGGAGGTCGAGGGTGGCGGGCCCCGCGGGCGCGGAGGATCCGTCGAGCCTGCCAGGCCCTCCTCCCGCGGCCGGGTCCAGCGCCTCGGCCGCGTCCAGGGAGAAGCCGCCTGCGAACACCGAGAGCGCCGCGAAGAAGCGCCGCTCCTCGGGCGCGAGCAGGTCGAAGCTCCAGTCGATCGCCGACCGGAGCGTGCGATGCCGTCCCGCCGCCCGGCTCGTGCCGGTCAGGAAGCGGAACCGATCTTGGAGGGAGGCCTTGATCTGGGCGAGCGAGAGCACGTGCGCGCGCGCGGCCGCAAGCTCCAGAGCGAGCGGCATGCCGTCGAGCGCTTCGCAGATCTCCTCGACCGCCGCGCGATTCTTCGCCGTGAGGGCGAAGGAGGGACGCACGGCCGCGGCGCGATCGGCGAAGAGCCGGGCGGCGTCGCCGCCCAGGGAGGGCACCGGGTAGATCTGCTCTCCGGGAATCTGGAACGGCTCGCGGCTGGTCGCCAGCACGCGGACCCGCGGCGCCAGCGCCAGGAGCGCCGACGTGAACGCGGCGGCCGCGGCGATCACATGCTCGCAATTGTCGAGCACCAGGAGGACCTCCTGGTCGCGCCACGCCTCCGCCAGGAGCTCGGCGCCCGGACGGTCGGGATCCTCCCTCACGCGCGCCGCGGTCAGGACCGCCTGGGGCATCCGGGCCGGGTCCGAAAGCGGAGCGAGGTCCACGAAGCAAATGCCGTCGCGCGGCGTGCTCTCCGCGCGCTCGGCGAGCGCGATCGAGAGGCGCGTCTTCCCGCATCCGCCGGGACCGGTCAGGGTGAGGAGCCGGCTCCGGTCGAGGAGCGCCATCCCTTCGCGCAGTTCCCTGGCGCGCCCGACGAACGAGGTGAGCGGCGACGGCAGGGAGGCGCGTCCCGGTCCGGAATCGCGGCTCTGCCGGGAGTAGCGACCGCTCGCGAGATGGGCCATCTCCCTCTCGAAGATCCGTCGTGCCTCGGCGGCATCTTCCAGCCGTTCCTCGGGATTCTTGGCGAGGCATCGCCGCACCAGGGAGCGCACCGCATCCGGCGTCGCGCGCGGCAACCGCTCCCATTCGGGCTCCGTCGTCAGCACGGCCCGTCGCGCCGAGGCCGCGCTCGACCCGCGGAAGGCGCGGCGGCCCGCCATGCATTCGTAGAGCAGACACCCCAGCGAGAAGAGATCGGTCCTCCGGTCCTGCGGCTCGCCGAGCGACTGCTCCGGGCTGGAATAGCCCGGCGTGCCGGCTCCGGCCATCCCGCCCGTCCAGGTGCTTGCCGGGTCGCGGCCCCGGGCGGTTCCGAATCGCTTGGCCAGGCCGAAATCGAGCACCTTGGGTCCGGTCCGGGTGAGCATCACATTCGAGGGCTTCAAGTCTCGATGGATGATGCCGCCGCTATGGGCCGCTTCCAGCGCGGCGGCGACCGCGCGCCCGACCTCGAGGGCTTCCGCCAACGACAGCGGCTCCCGGGCGAGGCGCGCGCTCAGGAGCTCGCCTTCCAGATACTCGAGCACCAGGTACCGCGTCCCGCCCTCGGCCTGGATCAGGCCATGGATCGTCTCGATGTGGGGGTGATTGAGCGCGGCCAGAACGCGCGCCTCGACCGTGAGGAGCGCGGCACGCTCGGGTATGGCCGCCAGATCGGCCGGGATCGCCTTCAGGGCGACCGCGCGTTCCAGCTCGGAGTCCCAGGCCCGGTAGACGACCCCCATACCGCCCTGACCCAGGACCCGGTCGATGAGGTAGGGCCCGACCCGGCGGCCGGCGGGAAGTCCGGCCGCGCCATAGGTTAGGGATGCGGGATGCGGTCCATCCGTGGAAATGTGGGTTTCCATACTGGGAATAACGCGGTCCAGCGAAAAAGGGAACGCGGTCAGCTCGCGTCGGGCCCCTTTTCTCCCTCGAGAATCCGAAACGCCGACTCCAGCCCCTGATGGTCCCCGACCAGTACCAGGATATCCCCGGTCTCCAGCTCGAGATCGGCTTCGGGCGAGATTCGAGGCGTTCCCTCGCGCACGATCGCGATCACCAGGGCGCCCGTTCGTCCGCGCAGATCGAGGGACGCCAGGGTGTGCCCCACCGCGGGTGACCCCGGCTCGAGGAAGAAGGTGTCGGTCACCGCGCCCGCGATCATCCGCTCGATGGAATGGGTCAGCTCCACCGAGACGTCGCCGCCCCGAAGGAAGGCGTAGCCCTCGCGGCGGAGCGCCCCCTCCTGGAGGCGGATCACGTTCCCCGGGACGTGGTAACGACGCAGCACCCGCGTGACGATGGCGATCGAGGTCTCGAACTCCTCGGGGATCGCCTCGTCGGCGCCGAGGCGCCGCAGCTCGGCGACCTCGGCCACGAGGCGCGTGCGCGCGATGATGTAGGCGCCGGGATTGACGCGGCGCACCTGGGCCACCGCGTGGCGCGTGGCCGATGCGTCGGAGATGGCGAGCACGACCACCGCCGCGCGCTCCGCGCCGCAGGCGTGCAGGCTCTCCGGGCGGGAGACGTCCCCGAACTGGATCGGAACCCCCTGCGCGCGGGCCCGGCGCACGTTCGAGGGGTCCATCTCGAGCACGACGTAGTGGATGCCCAGCTCGGCGAGGGCGTGCGCCACGTTCCGGCCGTTCAGGCCGTAGCCCGCGACGATGACGTGATCGCGCAGCGCTCGCGCTCCGGCCTCAGCCCCCGCTCCGGCTTGGGATCCGGCTCCCGCTTCGGTGCCGGACCCCGCTCCCGCCCTGGCTTCGTGGTCCCCATCCCGGCGCTTCGCCCCTCCAAACCTCGGAACGGTCGACCCGAGCGCGCCCGCGCCGGCCCCCGTCGCGCGGGCCGCCTCGCGGGCGCCCAACCACGACCCGAACGGAACCAGGAAGGGGGTGATCACCAGGCTCAGCACCGCGACCGCGAAGAACTCACGGCTCTGCGCCGCCGAGAGCAGCCCGTTCCGGATCCCGACCGAGGCCAGCACGAAGGAGAACTCTCCGACCTGCGCGAGCGAGATCCCGACGATCGCCGCGACGCGCAGGGGAAAGCCCATCAGCCGCACGATCGCGGCCGCGACGATCGCCTTGAGCGCGACGGTCAGGAAGAGCCAGCCGCCGATCGCGGGGAGGTTCGCCGCGACGAAGGCCGGCTCGAGGAGCATCCCGATCGAGATGAAGAAGAGGCTGGAGAAGAGATCGCGGAACGGGACGATCTCCGAGACGACCTGGTGCGAGTACTCCGATTCGCTCACGAGAAGCCCCGCGAGGAACGCGCCGAGCGCGGGCGAGAGCCCGAGCCGCTGGGTGAGGAGGGCCGAACCCAGGCAGACCGCGACCGCCATCATGACGTAGAGCTCGCGGACGCCGCTCCGGATCACGGCGTTCACGACGCGCGGCATGAGCCAGCGCGCGGCGGCGGCCACGACGCCCGCGGCCGCGAGTCCGATCAGGAGGCGCGCGGCCAGCGAGAGGGCTCCCCCGTTTCCGACCGCGAGCGCGCCGCCGAGAATGCCGTTGGGGACGCCTGACGCCGCCGCGCCGACGGCGACTGCGCCCGACGCCCCGCCGGCACCCAACGCGCCCGCGCCCAGCGCCCCCGCGGCCGCGGCGAGCGCGGGCACGAGGAGCAGCATCGGGACCATCGCGATGTCCTGGAAGAGAAGAATCCCCACGAGCAGGCGGCCCTGCGGGGCGTGCGTCTCGCCGCGCTCCCCCAGGCTGCGCATCACCATCGCCGTCGAGGAGAGGGTGACGAGCATGCCCGCGAAGATCGCGCCCGCGAGCCGGGCGTGGATCGGCAGGAGGAGCAGGACCCCGGTCACCGCCGCGATCGTCGCGACCACCTGGAGCGGGCCCGCGACCAGGAACGCGCGGCCGATCTCGCGCAGGCGCGCGAGCGAGAACTCCAGGCCGACGATGAAGAGGAGGACCGAGACGCCGATCTCGGCCAGGATGCCGACGCGGGCGGTGTCCGAGATCCAGCCCAGCGCCCCGGGGCCGATCAGCACGCCCGTGAGCATGAAGCCGACCGCGGCGGGGATCTTGAGGCGGCGGCTCGGGAGCAGCACGACGAGCGCCGCGGCGAGCGCGACGACCAGGTCGCGCAGGAAGGTGCTCTCGCCGTGCATCAGCCGGCTGCCCGGCCGCCGTGCCGCGCCCCGGGCGTGACCCTCATCCCAGCGACCGAAGCGCTTCGCCCAGTCGCGCGATCTCCCCGCGCGTGTTGTAGTGGCAGAGACTCACGCGAGCGACCGCGTCGCGTCCCACCGCCTCGATCAGACGCGGCGCGTACATGTGCCCCTCGCGGGCGTGGATGCCGCGCTCGGCCAGGCGCTCCACGATCGCACGCGGCGTGGCACGCTCCATCGTGAACGCCACGGTGGGAACGCGCGCCACTACGCGCGCGGGATCGGCGTCGCCGAGGATCGAGAGCCCGGGGACGCGGCACATCTCCTCGACGAGCGCCGACGCCAGCTCCATCTCGTAGGCGCGGATCCGCTCGGCGCCGATCTCCATCACGTAGCGGAGCGCGGCGGCCATTCCAGCCATCGCCTCGAAGTTCTGCGTGCCCCCCTCGAATCCGTACGGCGCCTCGGCCGGGATGAAGAAATCGTGCACCGGCGCCAGACGCCGGTACGACTCCGCGCGCCCCCACAGGAATCCGACGTGGGGGCCGAAGATCTTATAGCCCGAGAAAGCGAGGAAGTCGGCGCCGAACGCCTGGACGTCGATCGGCCCGTGCGGGGCGAAGTGGACGGCGTCCACGAAGACGAGCGCGCCCGCTTCCCGGGCCACGCGCGCGGCCGCCGCCACGTCGACGATCCGGCCGATGGCGTTCGAGGCGAGCGGCAGGGCGACAAGACGCGCGCGTCCGCCCGATTCGTGCAAGAGGTCCCGGAGATCGTCCACGTCGAGCCGCGCCTCGGCGCCGCGCACCTTCCAGACCAGCGGCGCGACGCCCTCGCGCTCCAGCCGGAGCCAGGGGCCGACGTTCGCCTCGTGGTCGAGCTGCGTGACGACGACGCGGTCTCCCGCCGCAAAGAGCGGGCGCGCCGCTTCGGCCGCCATGCGAATGAGCGACGTGGAATTCAGGCCGAAGACGATCTCTTCGGGCGAGCGGGCGTTCAGGAAGGTGGCGACGGCCTGGCGCGCAGCGGCGATCTGCCGGTCCACCTCGATCGAGCGCGCGAAGAGCCCGCCGCGGTTCACCCCGCGGCGGACCAGGTGCTCGCGCACCGCCTCGATCACGTCATCGGGGACCTGGGCGCCCGCGGCGTTGTCGAAGAAGATCTCCCGGTCGCCGGCCTCGCGCAGGGCGGGAAACCGCGCGCGCAGCGCGTCCACCGGGAAGTCAGACGGCGACATAGACGTCCTCCCCCTCGATCTTCACCTCGAACGACCGCACCGCCACCAGCTCCGCCTCGGGCGATTTCCCGGTCTTCACGTTGAACGTCCAGCCGTGCCACGGGCAGCGCACCACGTCGCCGGTCAGGAGCCCCTCGCCCAGGTCGCCCCCCATGTGCGGGCATTGGTTTCGGATCGCGTAGACGGCGCCCTCGCAGCGGAAGAGGGCCACCTTGATCGGCCCCGCCCACACGATCAGCCCCTTCCCCTCCTCCACGTCCGACGCGCGGGCCACCCTCACGAACTGGGTCATGAAGCCCGCAGTCTATCAGAAGGAGAACTCGAATCCGGCGGCGGGCATGCGGGGGAATAGCTCGATCGCCTGGCGGCGCGGCGCCGCGGCGCTCCCCGGGTCGAAGGCGTACGTGTACTGGTGCACGTTGACCCGCCCGGTGGCGTTGATCAGCTCCACGTAGGCCTGTCCCCCCGTCGGACCGAAGGAGAGGGGATGCGAAAGGCGGAAGTCGAGGCGGAAGTACGCGGGATAGCGCGCGCCCATGAAGGTCCCGAAGGCGCGCGTCCACGTGCCGGTGGAATCGTCATGCGTCCACACGGACGCGGTGTAAGGGGAGCCGGTGTGATAGCGCGCAAGCACGTTCAGGTTCCACCCGGCGGCCGGCCTGACGTCGAGCGAGAGCGCCGCCGCGTGGCGCTGATCGAAGGAGCGGGGCACGATCCCCTCGGGCGCCGTCCAGACGGCGCGGCTCAGCGTGTAGCCGAGCGACGCGTCGGCCCGCGCCCAGGAGGGGGTGCGCAGGGAGAGCTCCACGCCGCGCGCGGAGCCGCGGTCGAGCGCGAAGGGTGGCGGCGGCTGCGCGGTCACGTCCTGGGCCGGAAGCCCCGCGCCGCGCTCCCGGCGAAGATATCCCTCGACGCGAAGCGCGGCGCCGGCCGGCGCGATTTCGAATCCCGCCGACGTCTCACCGGCCTCGCGGTTTCGCCCGAGAGGAAGGGTCTCGCGCTCCAGATTGTTCAGGAACGAGGGCTGGTGCATGAGGCCTATCGAAGCCCAGGCCGATCCCGCGCTCCCCAGTCGCGCGAGCACCCCGAGCCGCGGCGAGACGAACGCGAATCCCGGCGTGCCCGGCAGCGGCACCCCGTCCCGGCGGAGTCCCCACGTGTAGAGGTCCCGCGAGACGTTGACCCCCGCGGTGAGCGTCGCGCGCGAGCCGGCCGCCGCGCGCGCGGAAAGGTACGCCTCGCCGCGGCGGCGCACCGCGTTGCCGGCGACGACGTGCTCCACTTCCTCCTGGTAGCCCGAGGTCCCGAGCGAGCCCCGAATGCCGTCCAGCGCCAGCCAGCCGTCTTCGTACTCCGCCGCCGCGCCCCACTCGATGGCCCTGCCGCCGCCGAGCGACCGCTCCCCCTCCAGCCGCGCGCGCACCGCGCGCGTGACGCTGTCGTCGCGCCCGCTCCGCCCCACCAGGGTCGCCCGGTGGAACCGGTCGGCGGAGAACACCAGCCGGTGCCGCGCGCGCTCCGAGGGCCGGTAGGACCAGGACGCCCCCAGCGTGAGGTTCCGCACCGAGCCGTTCAGGTCGTTCTCGTCGTACGGCATGTCGTAGCGGAGCTTCTCGCGCGCGCCCAGCGCCAGCAGGGTCAGCTCGTGGCCCTCGGCCGGGCGGAGCCGCGCCTCGCCGATCAGGTCCTGGAAGTCGGGGACGACCGAGACGTCGCGGTCCAGGCGGTGCAGTCGGCCGATCGCGGCGAGGAGCCCGTGGCGGATGCCGAGGAGGTAGGAGCCTCCGCCCTTCGTCGGGCCCGCGACGAGGGCGCGGAGCTGCGTGGCTCCGGCGCCCACCTGGTAGCGCGGCCCGTCGGGACGGTCGCGCGGCGATTCGATCTCGAGCGCGCCGGAGAGCTCGCGGCCGTAGCGCGCGGGAAGGCCGCCGCGCGAGAGCTGCATCGTCTGCACCACGTCGGGGCTCACGACCGAGATGGCGCCGCCCCAGTAGGGGATGTGATACGGCTCGAGCAAATCGAAGCCGTCGAAGCGCACCAGCGTCTCGTCGCTCTCCCCGCCGCGAACCAGGAAGGAGGCGGCGTAGTCCGAGCTGGCGACGCCGGGCAGGGTCTGCACGACGCGGAAGGCGTCGTCGGCCGTGGCCGCGGTGCGCCGGATCTGCTCGCGCGTGATGAAGTCGGCGCGAGGGTCTCGGGTGAGAAAGCGGGAGGCGCGTACCTCCAGGCCGGGCAGCATGTAGTGGATGGAGTCGGGCGCGGGCGGGATGTCCGAGGGGTCGGGGGCGATGGACGACGAGTCGGCGGCAGCGGGCAGGTCCGCGGCGCGAGCCGGCGGGCCCCACGTGAGAACAACCGCGGCGAGGAGGGCGGCACGGATGGGCGGCATGGGATGAGCCCCTTCCACGGCACTTCGGAAGGCCCCATCACCCGGGCGAAGCCGTTACGGCTGCGTCGCCACCCCTGGAGCGGGCTGCCGCCTGGAACGCGGCGCTCACTCCTCGGTCTCACCCCAAAACGAAGACCGGCGCCCCGTTTCCGGAGCGCCGATCGATTGTACCAGACTTTTGCGTGCTGTCTCGCGCGGCCCTGTCGGCGCCCTGAGGCGCCGCGTTCCGCGATTTAGTGGCTTCCGCAGCCTCCGCCGCTCCCACCGCAGCCGCATCCGCCGCCCGGTGCCGCCCCTTCGCTCTCTTCGGTCGCGAAGGACGAGCCGCAGCCGCAGCTCTTCACCGCGTTCGGATTGTTGATCTTGAAGCCGCCACCCTGCAGCGAGTCGTCGAAGTCGATCGACGCTCCCTCGAGGAATTGGTGGCTCTGAACGTCGACGATCACCTTGACGCCCCCGGCCTCGAAGACGAGGTCGTCGGCCGTGGCGGGCTCGTCGGCGATCTGCATGCCGTAGGAGAGGCCCGAGCACCCACCGCCCGCGACGAAGACGCGCACGCCTTCGAACGTGCCTCCCTCGCGTTCCATGATGGTCCTGATCTCGGACGCGGCCTTTTCGCTCAACGTGATCATGCGGAACTCCTTAGGTCATAACGAGAGTTTCGGCCGGACGGCCTACCACCGGATTAGACGCCGCCCTCCGCGAAACGATGCTATCTGTTGTATCGGTAAATGATAGGCCCGGCTCGAGGGGCTGTCAATGCGGGCCCGGCCGAATCGGCGCCGATCGATCCCGCGCCGGCCCCCGATTCCGCGCCGATCCTCGATCCAGCGACGATCCCCGACTACCGCGGCTTATCCGGCGGGCGGCCCTGCTGCAGGATCCGCAGCATGTTCGTTCCCCCCGAGCGCGTCGTCGTTCCCGCCATCGCCACCACCCAATCCCCGCGGCGGATCATCTTCCGGGTGATGAGGATGCGAAGGCCGGCCTCGACCATTCCCTCGGCGGTGCGCCAGCGCGGCACCTGGACCGCCGACACTCCCCAGGCGAGCGACAGGCGGCGGCAGGTCGATTCGAGCGGCGTCAGCGCGAAAATGGGCGCCTGAGGCCGCGACTTGGAGACGAGCCGCGCCGAGTAGCCGGTGTGCGTGAAGATGGCCAGCGCCTTGGCGCGGATCTCGCGCGAGGCCTGGAACGCCGTGTGCGCGAGCGCGTGGGTCGGCGAGGGGAGCGCGCTGCCGTCGGAGCGGCGCGGCGCGCGCTTCGTGGCCGCGAACTCGTCGGCCTCCGCCGCGATCCGCGCCATGGTGCGCACGGCGCGCTCGGGGTAACGGCCCACCGCGGTCTCCGCGCTCAGCATCACGGCGTCCGTCCCGTCGAAGATGGCGTTCGCGACGTCGGAGGCCTCCGCGCGCGTCGGGCTGGAGGAGGTCACCATCGACTCCAGCATCTGGGTCGCGGTGATCACGATCACCTCGAGCGCGTTCGCGCGCTCGATGATCCGCTTCTGCAAGATCGGCACGCGCTCGGGCGGATACTCCACGCCCAGGTCGCCGCGCGCCACCATCACGCCGTCGGCGGCCTCCAGGATCGACTCGAGGTTTTCGATCGCTTCACGGCGCTCGATCTTGGCGATGACCATCGGCGGGCGCTGCGCGCGGCGCAGCAGGCGGCGCAGGCCGATCAGGTCTTCGGCGCTCCGCACGAACGAGAGCGCGACGAAGTCGATTCCCTCCTCGATGCCGAACGCGAGATCGCGGCGGTCCTTGGCCGTGAGCGCGGGCGCCGAGAGTCGCACGCCGGGGAAGTTCACCCCCTTGTGGTCGGAGATCGCGCCGCCGGTGACCACGCGGCAGCGCAGGCCGCCCGCCGCTTTCCGGACCGCCTTGAGCTCGACCTTGCCGTCGTCGATCAGGACGCGGTCCCCGACGGAGACGTCCTGCATCAGGCCCGAATAGTCGATCGGAATCCGCTCGGCGGTTCCGAGCCCGCCCTCACTGGTCAGGAGCACCTCGGCTCCGGCGACAAGCCGGATCGAACCGTCCCGGAACGATCCCACCCGAAGGCGGGGCCCCTGGAGGTCGAGAAGGATTCCGACGGTGCGCTTGGCGCGATGGGCGGCGAGCCGCACGGCGCGCATGGCGCGGCGGTGATCGGTATAGGTGCCGTGGGAGAAGTTGATGCGCGCGACGTCCATGCCGGCGCGAGCCATCCGCGCGAGAACGGCGGGATCGGCGCTGGCCGGCCCTACCGTCGCGATGATCTTGGTGCGGCGCACCGCTTACGGGGCGCTAGACGGCGAGGGTCGCGAGCACTTCGTCGGCGTGCCCCTCGACCTTGACCCGGCGGAATACGTTCTCGACCTTGCCTTCGCGATCGACCACGAACGTCGTGCGCTCGATGCCCCAGAACGAACGGCCGTACATGTTCTTCTCCTTGTAGACGCCGTACTGGCGGCAGACCGCCGCGTCGACGTCGGCCAGGAGCGGGAAGGGCAGGTTGTACTTCTGCGCGAAGCGCTGGTGGCTCAACTCGTCGTCCAGGCTGATCCCCAGGACGATGCCGTCCTTGGCCTGGATGCGGGGCAGGTTGTCGCGGAAGGCGCAGGCCTCCATGGTGCATCCCGGCGTGTCGTCCTTGGGGTAGAAGTAGAGGATGACGCGCTTGCCGCGGAATTCGTGCAGAGTCACCTTGCGCCCCAGCGTGCTCGGCAGCTCGAAGTCCGGCGCCGGCATGCCGACGGTGAGGTTCTCGCCGGGCCAATCGGGGCCGCCCGGCTTGGCGCCGCGCCGCTTCGGAATCGGAAGCTCGACCGGCGGATGCGGCGGACCCACCTCGAATTCCAGGGCGCCCTGCTGACCGGGAGCCTTCGCCGCGGCTTTGCCCTTGGCGGCCGCCTGGCCTGGAGCCGCCTTGGCGGTCGCGGCGGGGCGGGCGGTCTTGGAGCCGGAAGCGGGCGATTTCATGCCGGAGGCGGCCCGGGCGGGAGCAGCGGCCTTGGGCGGAGCCTTCTTGGCCGCGCGCTTGGGCGCGACCCGGCCCTTGGTCGGGGCCTTCTTGGCGGGCTGGCGCCGGACCTGCTGCTTTCCGGACGTGGCGGCTGAGCGTTTCGGCATCTTCTTCGCTGGCTTCCTCTTACTGGATTTGGCGCTCTTTCGAGCGGACCCCTTCCCCGCCATTCAGGGACCCCCTTGGCACAGGGATACGGATTGAGACACCGGTCATCGGGCATCCTAACCGCTGTGACGGCACCGCGCAAGAGCGGTTGAGACGATTCCGTGCCAAAAGTGCGGGATTTGACGTGGGGGGTTGCCGGCCGCCATCCGCGGCCGAACGAGGACCTGGCTCGCAGGGCCCTGCCCGGGCGGAGACGCTTAGCCCGGGACGCGAGCGTTGGCGAAAACTCCGGGGTCCATGGTCTGCGGGACGGCCACGTTGTCGAAGCGGATCTCCACCGGCTTGCCCTGGAGGCGATGATTCAGGGCCAGCTTGACGGGGCCGATCGGCGTCCACTGCTCCCACGTGGAGGTTGCCGGGGGAGGCTTCTTCCCCTCCAGCATCATGTCCCACTTGTCGAGCAGGTGGGTCGAGCGGTTCACATAGAGGGTGTAGCGGTCGCCGGAGGTGAGCCCGACGCCCCTGTCGAACGAGAGCTGCAGCACGTCGTAGTCCTTGCCGCCGAGCCGCTTCAGGCGCACGTACTTGAGATGGGTCCCCGGGTCGCGAAGCTTGAAGGGCATGATGATCCAGTAGGTGTCGTTCACCCATCGCTCGTAGCCCATCTGGACGATGTTCGCGATGTTGGTGGGATCGGTGTCGACGATCCCGTCCGTGAACGACTTCCCCTTCTTGTCCTTCAGCGTGAAGATCGCGGTGACGGTGCGCCCCTTGTCGTCCGGGCCCTGGACGCGGCAGCGGCCGTTCCGCTTGTCCCACCAGTGCTGGAACCGCGCCACTTCCTTCCCCTGCTGCACGACCACGAAATCGAACCGGAAATAGGGAAGGACGTCCCAGGTCCGCTGCCCTCCCATGGCGTCGCTCAGCTGCTTGGCGACGGTCGCGGCTTTCGCGTCGGCCTCGCCCATGGCGCGCGGTGGAAGCGGAATGCGGGCCGCGGATTTCGAGGCGGCCGGGGGATGCTTGGCCGGAGCGGCGTCGGAGACCGCGAACGTCGAAGCCGCGGCGACCAGAAGTCCCAGGAGCGCCAACCCGCCGGCGCGTCTCATTGAATGGAGCGCAGCGTCTCGAGCAGCTTGTCGTGATCCGGTAGGGTGCCGATGTCGTGAACCTCGATGCTGCGCACGATCCCCTTCTTGTCGATCACGATGGTCGCGCGCTCGGAAAAGCCCTCGGGACGGAGGATCCCGTAGCGCTTCGAAACTTCGCCGTGCGGGTGGAAGTCCGCGAGCATCGGGTAATCGATGCCGCCCAGCATCTCGGCCCAGGCGCGATGCGCGGGCGAGGAGTCGACCGAGAGTCCGAGGACCTGGGCGTCCAGTCCCTCGAAGGTCTGGAGGTCCTTGTTGTAGCCGGGCATCTGGACCGAGCAGATCGACGTGAAAGCGAGCGGGTGGAAGATCAGGACGACGTTCTTCTTCCCCCGGAACGAGGAGAGCGTGACGTCGTGCCCGTCCTGATCCTTCAGCGTGAAGTCGGGCGCGGCATCGCCGACCTTCAGGGTCTCGGTCCGGTCCATCGTCGTTTGCATCGCGGTCTCCTTGGGGGCGACAGGAGACGTCAGGCCTTGTCCGACTCCACGGTCTCGCGCGCCTCTTCCTTCTTCCGCGCGAGCGTCTCGGGGTCGTTCACGCCCTTCTGCGTCTCCTTGGGAATGTAATCGAGGAGGAACTTGAGCCCGAGGGCTTCCTTGATGAGCGACCGGGCCACGACCAGGCGCTGCACCTGGTTGGTTCCTTCGTAGATCTGGGTGATCTTGGCGTCGCGCATGTATTTCTCGATCGGGTAATCGCGCATGTAGCCGTACCCGCCGAAGATCTGGACCGCGTCGGTCGTGACCTGCATCGCGGTATCGGTGGCGAAGAGCTTGCACATCGCGGCCAGCTTGGAAACGTTGGGGGCACCCGCGTCCACGGCGCTGGCCGCAGCGTAGACGAGCTGCCGCGCCGCCTCGACGCGCGTGGCCATGTCAGCCAGCATCCCCTGGATCATCTGGAACGAGAGGATCGGCGATCCGAACTGCTCGCGATGCCCCGCGTAGACGGTCGCGTATTCCAGGGCGCCCTGCGCCAGACCCACCGCCTGCGACGCGACGCCCGGGCGGGCCTTGTCCAGCGTCATCATGGCGTGCTTGAAGCCGTGACCCGGGACTTCGCCCAAGAGGTTCTTGGCCGGTACGCGGCAGTTGTCGAAGTGGATCTCCACCACGGGAACGCAGCGGATCCCCATCTTGTCCTCGACCTTGCCGATCCGGAAGCCGGGCGTCCCCTTCTCGACGATGAAGGCGCTGATGCGCCGCGACTTGCTGTCGGGCTGCGTCACCGCAAACACCGAGTAGATGTCGGCCGCGCCGCCGTTGGTGTTCCACTTCTTCTCGCCGTTCAGGATGTAGTGGTCGCCGTCCTGGACCGCGGTGGCGTGGAGGCTGGCGGCGTCGCTGCCGGCGAATTTCTCGGAGAGGCCGAAGGAGATGAGCTTCTTCCCCTCGGCGATGGGGCGCAGGTACTTCTGCTTCTGCTCCTCGGTTCCTCCGACCAGGATCGGGAAGGTGCCGAGCGCGTTCACGGCGTAGAGCACGCCGACGCCGCCGCAGGCTCGCGACAATTCCTCGACGCAGATGCAGAGATCGAGCACGCCGCCGCCGTGGCCGCCGTACTCCTTGGGGATCCAGACCCCCATGAGCCCCGCGTCCGCGATGGCTTGCTTGATCTCCCACGGATATTCCTGTTCCCGGTCGTACTTGGCCGCGAGCGGACGCACCGATTTCTCGGCCACTTCGCGGGCGCGCGCCCGCCACATCAGATTCTGTTCGCTGAGGATGCCGGACAAGGAGGTGCCCCCCTCCAGTTGCGTTGCGACGGTCCCGATCGTGCGGGCGCTTCGCCGAGCGCGCGTGCGGCGTGACCCGCGGTGACGGCGGCGCCGTGGTATCGGAGCCCAAGCGGGCTCAGGGCGCCTCCAAGAGGCCGATTATCCTCAATGCCGACGCTGTGCGCCACCCCGAGTTTTGCGCGGCTTCGCGGGCCTGCGCGAAGAGGTTACGGCTCCGCGCGGGGTGCCTGGCGTGACGTGGGGGTTTCCCGCCACGTAGAACCGCCACGGAATAGCGTCCCAGGGGGCGGGCGCGGTCTGGCAGCCGATGCGCGCCGACGTGCCGACCTGCCCGTCGGGCACGGGCAGGCCGGGCTCGATCCAGATCTCGGGTCCCCGAAGATCGGCCCGGTTCTGCCGCAGGTCGATCCCGAACGCCTGGGTGAGGCGGGCGGGGCCGGCCGCGATATGGCGCGCCGCCGCCGCGCGGGCCGTCAGCGTCCGGGCCGAAGCGCCGCGTGCGGTCACCATCCACTCGACCCCCTCGACCGGCTCGGCGGCGCGGATCAGGACGGCGGCGGGCCTCCCCTCCGGCTCCGCGACGGCGTTCAGCATGTAGTGCATGCCGTAGGTGATGTAGACGTAGGCGAGACCCGGCGGGCCGTAGAGCGGATCGGTGCGCGCCGTGCGCCCCGCGCGCGCATGGCAGGCCTTGTCCTCCTCGCCGACGTAGGCCTCGGTCTCGACGATGCGCCCGCGCAGGACGGCGCCGTCCGGAAGCCGTCGCGCCAGCACGCAGCCGAGGAGCTCGCGCGCGACGGTGAGCGCCGAGCGCACGTAGAAGGGGCGCTGGAGCGGCTCGGGGCTCGGCATCAAAACTCGGCGCCGAGGCTGATGACGAGACGGCGATCGCCGAGGGTGTTCGCGTCCCCGCCGATCTCCACCCGTCCGAATACCGTCCACCAGAGCGCGGAGAGCCGCGCGCCCGCCATCCAGAGCTTTTCCCGCGAATAGAGATTGGGTCCCTCGGGCCGGATCTCGTCGGCGACCACGCCGCCGCGCGCCCGCAGGCGGAACATCGCGAAGGGGGCCGCGGCGGCGAGATCGGCTCCGGCGACAGTGCGCGCCCGGCCTCGCCGCTCCCCGTCGCGCAGCGCGGGGATCAGTCCCTCGCCTCCCATGCCGGGCGCCGCGTCGAGGGGCGCGTCACCCCCCACCACGGCGGCGTCCACGGCGACGGCCGCGGAGACGGGGCCGATCCGGCGCGCGAGCGACCCCTTGGCGCGGGCCCGTCGATAGCCGACGTCGCCGAAGCGGATCTCGGCCTCGACCGAGGGAGCCGTTCCCACGACCTCGACCAGCGGCGGGATCGACTGGAGCCGGAGCCAGGGACCGAACGAGGTGCCGTCGGGACCGAAGTCGGACTGGACGTCTTCGAGACGGAGGGCGAGCGCCGCGTGCCGGTCGGGGTCGAGCGTGCGGGACTCGAAACCGGCCCAGACTCCGGCCCGCTGGATCGCGAGATCCCGGTGGCCCTGTGCGGCCGAGAACCGAACTTCCGTCTCGCCAAAGTGCCCGCCGAGGGTCCATGCGGAGGCGCCGAGCAGGAGCGACGTGAATCGAACCGAGGTCGATCCCCACCGTTCCACGCCGTCGGCCGACCCCTCGAGAGAGACTTCGTAGGGAAGGCTGCCGGCGGCGTCGAGCCGGCGGATCGAAGCCCAGAGCCTCCCGCCGCGATCGTTGTCGTACCCCGGCGCGCCGGAGATCGAGACCAGCGGTCGCGGGTCCGACCGGATCGTGAGGCGCGGCGCGTTCGCATCCAGCGTATCGGCGGGCTCGACCGAGGGCCAGACGCCGTCGAAGAGCCCGGTCGCGAAGAGACGGTCGGTGATCTCGAGAACGCGATCGGGGTGGAACCGGCTCGGGGCGGCGGGACGGTAGGCGCGGCGCAGGAACGCGTCGAGCCGGGCGTCAGGATGCTCGGCGGGGCCGGGCGTCTCGACGACGAGGGCCGAGAGCGAGGTCGGCTCCGGCTGCGGCGGGCGCCGGCCCGGTTCCCGTGGGTGACCGCCTGGTTCTGGTAGGCGTCCGCCCGGCGACGTCGAAGTCGACTCGGGAACGGCGGCCAGCGTCGTTCGGAGACCGGCGGCGATCACGGACGAGGGATCGACCGGGTAGCTGAACTCCGCCAGGCCGGGAGCGATGTCGGGCACGATCAGGATGTCGGGAGCCACCGGCTCCCGGCGAGCGTGCACGGTGAGGATCTCGGTGCTGCGCCGGGCGACCGCGATCGCGTCGGTGCTCCCCAGGCGAGCCGGCGGGACCAGCACGTCCGAGGCGACGATCGGCGCGCCGCCCAGCCGGCGCGCCTCGGCGACGGGAAGATAGTCGGCGATCCCTCCGTCCGTGAGGAGGCGGCTCGATCCGTCGGGCAGGCGCCAGCGGACGGGGGAGAAGAATCCCGCGGCCGCCATGCTCGCGCGGACGGCGCGCGCGAGATCGCCCGAGCCGATCGGGAACAGATCGCCATTCTCCGCGTCCGCCGTCATCGATCGGAACCGCCGCGGCAGCCGATCGAAGTCGCCGCGGGCACGGGCGGCGGGCTCGAAGAGCAGCTCGACCAGCCTGCGGTTGATGCGCCAGTCGGGAATCGCGGCGCTCGCGCCGAAGGCCGCGCCCGTGGAGGTATCCAGCCGGAGCACCGGATAGCGCACGCTGCGGGCCGCTCCGACCTCGAAGGGAAAGGGGGTGAAGATCGCGCGCCAGTCCTCGTCCTCGATGATCGCGCGGATCGCGGGAGCGTCGTATCCGGCCGCGTAGAGGGCCCCGACGATGGAGCCCATGCTGGTGCCGACGACGAGCCCCGGATCGCGCCCGCGCTGCTGGAGGCCGAGGACGACCCCCACGTGCGCCAACCCCCGTGCTCCGCCCCCCGAGAGCACCAGCGCCTCCTCGGCCCGCGCGGTCGCGGCGCCCCCGCCAGCGGCGAGCGCGGCCGTGAGGAGGAGCAGGATCGGGATGAAGGCACCAGCCCTGGAATTCACGCCGGGAGTATGCAACAGGGTGGCTGACCGGGTCAGTCAATTGACTGACTGAGTCAGTCCGTTAGCGAGAGCCCCACAACTCCAACAGGCGGTGTCCGATCGACCGGCCGCCCCGCCACATCGACCAGCCTCCCGCCCGATCGACCGGCCTCCCCCCTCGATTGACCCGCCGGGCCGCGCTCCCTAGAATCCGTCGGTGCCTTCCACGAGCTCCCCACGAACACCCGGCGCCGGATCCCGCGTCGTCCTCTTCTTCACCGTCTTCATCCATCTCCTCGGATTCGGGATCATCATCCCGCTCCTTCCTTACTATGCGGAGCACTTCGGGGCGAGCGGGCTCACGGTCGGGCTCCTCACCACCTCCTTCTCGCTGGCGCAATTCCTCTTCGCCCCGATCTGGGGCCGGCTCTCCGACCGGATCGGGCGCCGGCCGGTGCTCCTCGGATCGCTCATCCTGACCGGCGTCTCCTACCTGGTCTTCGCGGTCTCGACCTCGCTGCCGATGCTGTTCCTCTCGCGCATCTTCGCGGGGATCGCCGGGGCGACCCTTTCCACGGCTCAGGCCTACATCGCCGATACGACGACCGCCGAGAACCGCACCAAGGGGATGGGGATGATCGGCGCCGCCTTCGGCATGGGGTTCATCTTCGGACCGGCCATGGGCGGCGTGCTGAGCAAGTGGGGGTTCTCGGTGCCGGCGTACGCCGCGGCGGGGCTCGCGACGGTCGCGTTCTTCTTCGCGCTGTTCCGGCTCCGCGAGTCGCTGCCTCCGGAAGAACGCGCGGCCGCGGCGCGACGGCGCGAGAACGCGGCTACCTTCCGCGAGGCGCTGGGACGCCCGGTCGTCGGGCTGGTGCTCGTCCTCTTCTTCGTGACGACGCTCTGCTTCTCGGGAATGGAGGCGATCCTCGCGCTCTTCTGCGAGCGGTTCTTCGCCTGGGGGCCGCACCAGATCGGATACCTGTTCGCCTACGTCGGCATCGTCGCCGCGGTGATGCAGGCCGGGATCGTCGGCGCCCTGGCCAAGCGGTTCGGCGAACGCGCCCTGGTGCGGGCGGGGCTGATCTTGATGGGAGCGGCGTTCATCACTGCGGGGATCGTTCCCCCGCTCGCGGTCCACGACCCGACGCACGTCGTGGCCGGCGTGCTGGCCACCTTCTTCGCGGTCATGGGCGTGATCGCGATCGGATCGGGACTCACCACCCCTTCCCTCTCCTCCCTCGTGTCGCTCGCCACGCCGGCGGACGAGCAGGGAGGAATCCTCGGGGTCTATCAGTCGCTGGGAAGCCTGGGCCGCGCGACCGGACCCTTTCTGGGCGGACTGGCCTTCGACGTCATCAGCCCCGGCGCGCCGCTCTGGATGGCGGGGTCGGTGATGGTGATCGCGTCGTTCGTCGCCGCGCGGATCTCGTTACGGAAGACCACGTAGCGCTCGGGCTTTCTCCTCGAACGCCGCGCGCCTTGTGGGAAACGCCGCGAGGGACTATGATGCGGACGCTCCAGAATCGCTAATCGCTTCGATCGGCCGCGAGTCGCGGTGGGCCCTCCCCCACTGCCGCGATGCTGACCTCAGGGGGAGAACATGCACCCGAATTCCGACCCGCGCTCACCCGCCATTGCCCGATCCATTCAACTTCTTCTCGGAGCGCTCGCCGGCCTGACGCTGTTTCTGTGCAGCGCCCCCGCCCGCGCGCAATACCTGTGGATGGACA
>DASQJL010000028.1 GCA_035631035.1 Candidatus Binatia bacterium
CGGGTCCCAGCGGACGTGGCGGACGCCAACGGCATGCGCGGCGCTCGCACCCGGACGGTGCGGGCGCCGTCTCCTATTTGGGGAGCCCTGCTTGGGGCTTCTGGCGGGCGATGTGGAACGCGTACATGTGCGTACTGCGCGCCGCGGGCGCCAACGCCTCCTGCATTCCGGTGCCGGGCACCGTCTCGACCCAAAGCTTCTGTCCTTCGGTGTCCAACCGCTTGTGGATCGCGTTCCAGTGCCCATGCCGCGTCCCGAGCTGGAACGTGCGGCCTCCCATCATGGCGAGCAGGCTGGCCACCAGCTCCCGCAGCTCGTCACTCCCACCCGTCTCGGAAGCGAGATGCCCATGGGCCGAGCTCTCGACGTACAGTCCTTCCAGAAGTCCGAGCGAATCCACCTCTTGGATCTTGCTTTGGGTCATGGTGAGTCTCCAGAGCCTGTCGTCCGCCAACGCATCAAGGGTGTCCATCGTAACAGATATCGGATCCGGCCGTATGGCGCCGCCTCGCGACCGTCACTTCTCACGGGCTCATGGCGGCAGTGGCGGTGCTCTCCGCACCGCCGAACCGCCGGGCCATCGAGCGCACGGTCAGCGGATAGCCCTCCCAGCGTCGCAAGACCTCCATCCAGACGAGCCGCGCCGAGTCGGGCTTCCCTGCCGCGTAGAGCATCAACCCGAGATTGTGGCGGTAGTCGGGGCGGTCGCCGTCCCTGAGGACGGCGGAGCGGAACGCGCCCACCGCCTCGTCGTAGCGCTCCGCCTTGGCATAGCAGATTCCCAGGTCGTAATAGGCGTCCGCGCGGCCGGGATCGCGGCGGATGGCTTCGGTGAAGAACGGGACCGCCTCGTCCTGGCGGCCCAGCGACACCAAGGCCCCTCCCGCCTTGACCCAGTAGCGCGGATTCGCGGGCTCGGCTTCGACCGCCCGACGGGCGTGGACGAGCGCGCGATCGTAGTCGCCGCGGTTCGACCAGTAGGTGGCGAGCTTCTCGTTGCCGTAGGCGCGCTCGTGGGGTCGAAGCGCCGCGTCCTCGCCCACGAGCGATGTGAAGCGACGGAGCCCCGCGGCTTCGTCGGCATTCACCAGGACGAACCCCGAGAGGCCGGCCAGGCCGAGGATCGCGAGTCCCGCCAGGGCGGGTCGCGAAGCTCGCTCGAGCGCGGGCAGGGTTGCCGCGACGGCGGCCACCGCCGCGGGCAGGAGAACGATCGCGAGGAGATCCCAGTCCTGGGCGGGCGAGCCGGGCACCACGAGGAAGAGCGCGGCGAGGAGACCCGGCGCTCCGGCCATCGCCAGAAACACCGGAGCCCGGCTCGATGTGGCGCCCTCCGCATGATGCCCCCACCCGGCGAGCAGGCGAGCGCCAAGGACCACGATGGGCACCGGCGCGAGCAGCAGGGCCAGATTCAGGAGATCGACCCATCGTCGCGCCGAGAGGAAGCCGCGTGCCGTAAAGCCGAACGCCCCGCTCCCTCCCTGGAGCGCGGTTTCCATCGTATGGAACGGACGCAGCAGGTCGGCCACGCTGAAGCGGAGCCAGGCGAAGAGGCCCGCCGCGAGGATCGCGGGGACGAGGAGCAGGAGCGCCCTTCGCCACAGGGGCGCGCGCATCCGCGCCACCAGCCAGACGTAGGACGGCGCGAGCAGCAGCGAGACGATGTGCGCCGCCGCCACCAGCGCCAGCGCGATCCCGGGCAAGATCTCCGGGCGCTCCGAGCGCGCGGCCCGAGAGCCGGCGAGGAGATACGCGACGACGAGCACGCTCACGATCGGGTAGCTCTCGATGTATCCGAAATAGAGCTGGGTGACCCCGAGCGTGAGCAGGAGCGCGGCGCCGGCGATCTGCCCCCGCGCCCTCGGCGCCATCTCGCGCGCAAGCAGCCACAGGAGACCCGCCGTGATCACGCCGCAGAGGACCGAAAGCAGGGCCAGGGAGGCGGCGTCGGGCACCAGGCCCAGCGCGTGAAGCGCGCGCGTGTAGCCATGCCACGTCTCGGTCGAGAGCGGCTCGCTGAATCGAGGAAATTGCCCCGAGGTGAGGTTGGCGAGCCACACGATTCCGTCGCCGAGAAAATAGGAGCGGACGCGGAACGACCAGAAGGCGATGCCGATCAGAGGGAGCGCGTACAGCGGCAGGATCGTCGCGAGCGCGGGACCACGCGCCTTCGAGGAACGCGGGGCCGCGACACGCTGCCGGACACCGCGCGCCGCCGACAAAACGAGGAGTGCGGCACCGAGCGCCGCAAGGCCCAGGACCAGAGCGCGGGTGGTCCCATCCAGGAACGCGGCGTGATGAATGCCCCACAGGCTTGCGGACGTGCTGCGGCTCGCAAGTGCCAGGGCCGCGGCGTAGGCGGCGCCCAGGACGGCGAGCCACGCCCGGAAGCGTGCGTTCCCGTCCGGCCTACCCCGCCCTCCGGGGGACGTGAGGGGGGACATGGGCCGGACTATAGACCCATGGCCCCATCACGGCCAGCGCGTGCTCCCCGCTCGTCCCCCGCCTCTATTCCAGAACGACGATCCGCAAGACCGACGTCCCGAAGCGCGTGCGGGCCCGGGCGAAGTAGAGTCCCGATCCCACGCGGGCTCCTCCCGCGTCGGTGCCGTCCCATTGAAGCCGGTGCACCCCGCCCGGCAGGAACCCCTCCACCAGGCGCGCGACGCGCCGCCCTCGGGCGTCGAAGAGGAGGACTTCCGCCCGCCCGCTTCCCGGCAGCGACAGCTCCAGGGTCGCGTGGTCGGAGGCCGGCGTCCGGGACACCCTCCGGAATTGGAAGCGCTCCGGGCCGGGCGCGTCCCCGACGGCCGTCAGCACGTTCACGACGAGATGGACGGGTACGCTCGAGGCGGGCGTCACGGGGTCGTTCTCGGTGAGCGAGACGGTGGCATCGTACGCGCCATCGAAGAGCCCGGTCGCGTCGACGTGCAGCGTGACCGCGGCTTGGCCTCCCGCGAGCACGCGCCCGGAGTCGGGCATGGCGGAGAGCCACGGCGCGGCGGAGGGCGACGGCAGCCGGAAATCGAGCCTCCCCTGTCCGACGTTCGACACGACGAGCGTGGTGTCCCGCACCCATCCCGGCGCGACATAGATCGTGTAGGCGGGCGGGTTCAGCGCGATCGCCGGGATGCCGAGCGTCGTCGCCGGCGCGTCGTTCGACACCGGCCCGCGATTTCCGAGCTCGTCCACCGCCCGGATCGCGAAATGGTAGCCGGTCGTGAATGCGAGGCCCGACACTTCGGCGCTCTCGCCCTGGCCGCCCGCCCTGGGTGGTGGAAGCGGGACCGGCGTGGCGCTGCCGAAGTTGGTCTCGTCGATCGGGGACGCCGACATCCGGAGCTCGTACTGGGCGGCCGTGCCCGTGAGCCCGTCGTCGCCGGGAGCGGTCCAGGCCAGCCCCAGCACCGTCGAGCCGACGTCGGCGGCCGCGAGATCGGTCACGCGCGAGGGCGGCACGCCGTCGGCGTTCAGGAGAACCTTGTAGGCGTTCAGCCGGCCGCCGGTGGAGGTGGTGCCGTTCATCGAGGCGATCGGATCGGTGTTGGCCAGGATGAGCTGGCGGATCTGCCCGATCGTCGCGGACGGGAGGAGGCCCATGGCGAGAGCCGCCACGCCGGTGACGTGCGGCGCTGCCATCGAGGTCCCGTTCAGCGACTGATAGAGCCCACCCGGCTTGCACGAGTAGATGCCGTAGCCGGGCGCGCCGAGATTCACGGTCAGCGGGCCGTAGTTGGTCAGCGTGGGGCGAAGATCCCGTCCGTCGGTGGACGTGACGACGATCATGTTCGGCGCCCGGTAGGAGGGCGGGTAGAACGGCACGGCATCGATGTTCCATCCGTTGTTTCCCGCCGCGAAGATCATCAGCTGCCCCGCGGCCCCGGCGGCGTTGATCGCGTCCAGCATCGCCTGGCTGCCCGGCATGTTGCCCCAGGAGTTGTTCGTCAGCCTGCAGCCGACCGCGACGGAGTAGCCGATGGCCGCGATCGCGTCCGCCTCCGTTCCCACCCCGGTCGCATCCATGAACTTGATCGCCACCATGCGGCAGTGCCAGTTCACCCCGGTCACGCCGGCGCCGTTGTTCCCCACGGCGCCGATCGTTCCGGCGACGTGCGTTCCGTGGAAGCCGTCGTCCATGGGGTCGCCGTCGTGGTTCACGACGTCGTAGCCGTGCACGTCGTCCACGTAGCCGTTCCTGTCGTCGTCCTTGCCGTTGCCCGGGGTCTCGCCGGGGTTGGTCCAGACGTTCGCGGCCAGGTCGGGATGCGTGTAGTCGATGCCGGTGTCGATCACGCCGATCTTCAGCGTCGGATCGCCGGTGTAGAGGTCCCAGGCCAGGGTCGCGTCGATGTCGCAGCCCGCGTACCCGCCCCCCTGCCCCGTGTTCAGCATCCCCCAGAGCTGCGTGAAGCTGGGGTCGTTCGGGGTGGCCTGGGCGTAGACGTAGTGGTTCGGCTGGGCGTATTCGACGTCGGGGAGTTCGCTCAACGTGGCGATCGCGCGGGCGGCGGCCTCAGGGGGGACGCGAACGTGATCGGCGCCGATCCATAGCCGGCTCACGCGCGTGAGCCCGGGAATCGCCGCCGCGAGCTGCTCCCGGCGGCTCTCCGACACGCCGCTTCGGTATTTCACGATCAGCTCGCCGGGGACGGCGTTCCCCTCCCCCCGGGCGGACCGCGAGGCCGTGGTCGCAACCAGGGCGACCAGGGCGATCCGCGCGACTCGTGCCAGAACGTTCCCTCGCCCTCGCGCGTTCATGACGCCTCCTACGCCGGTTTCGCGAGCAGGAGTCTCCGCGTGTAGGGGATCAGGCCGCCGGCGTCGATGATCGCCTGCCGCGCTTTCGGCAGCGGCACGACGGGGTACGACATTCCGGTTCGGCGGTTCACGACGCCGCCGTCGCGGAAACCGAGGATGTCCCCCTCCTCGGCTTCGATCGTCGGGCAGATCACCATGCGGAGCCCGAGGTTGATGCCATTCTGGAGGAAGATGCGCGCGAAGTCCCGCGCCACGATCACGAGGTCGTGTCCTCTCAGGCAGGACGCCGCCTGCTCGCGGGAGGAGCCGCATCCGAAGTTCTTCCCCGCCAGGAGGACGCTGCCCGCGGGCACGCCGCCACTCTTCAGCGCGCCGTTGAAGGCCGCGTCGTCGGCGAACGCGAGCTGCGGGGTCTCGCTCGGGAGAACCGTGGCCATGAATCGGCCCGGATAGATGATGTCGGTGGAAACGTCGTCTCCCAGCTTCTTCACGACCAGCCCTTCCGTCATCTCAGTGCGCCTCCCTCGGATCGGTGATCACGCCGGAGACCGCGCTGGCCGCGGCCACGGCGGGCGAGCAGAGGTAAACCTCGCCGGTCGGGTTGCCCATCCGTCCCTTGAAATTCCGGTTGGTGGTCGAGAGGGCGACCTCGCCGTCGCCCAGCGCGCCCTGGTGGACGCCGAGACAGGGACCGCAGCCCGGATTGCACACCACGGCACCCGCCTCCATGAGATCGCGCAGGTAGCCGCGGTCCAGCGCCTGGTGGAAGATCCGCCACGAAGCGGGGAAGACCAGCATGCGCGTCCCGGCCGCGACCTTGCGTCCCCGGAGCGTGCGAGCCGCGACCTCGATGTCGTCCAGCCGGCCGTTGGTGCAGGAGCCGATGACGATCTGCTGCACCTTCGTCCCCTTCACCGACTCGACGGACTTCACGTTGTCGACGGTGTGGGGACAGGCGACCTGCGGCGTGAGCGCTCCCGCGTCGACGTGGATCACGCGGTCGTAGGCGGCGTCGGGGTCCGGACCGAAGATCTCGATCCGCTCCTTCACGCCCGCCTCCTCCTTCAGGTAGCGCAGCGTCTCGGAATCGGGCGGGACCACGCCGGCGGTGGCGCCGGCCTCGACCGCCATGTTGCAGAGCACCAGCCGTCCCGACGTGGACATCGCGTGGATCGCCGGGCCCGTGAACTCGAGGACCTTGTAGTTCGCCCCCTCCGCCGAGATCTCCCCGATCAGGTGGAGGATCAGGTCTTTCGGATAGACGTCGTCGCGGAAGGCGCCGTTCACCACGACCTGGATGGTGCCGGGCACCTCGACGTTCAGGATGCGCCCCAGCGTCCAGACCGAGGCCATCTCGGTCGCGCCGATGCCGAACGCGAAGGCGCCCAGCGCGCCATGCGTCGTGGTGTGGCTGTCGGTGCCCACCACGACCGCGCCGGGTCGGACGTAACCGTTCTCGGGAAGGATCTGATGGCAGATCCCGCCCACGTCGCCCCGAACGTCGTGGAACTTGGCGATTCCGGCGCGCGCCACGAACTCGCGCACCTTCTTCTGGTTGCTCGCCGTCTTCGCCGATTCGGCGGGTACGCGGTGGTCGAAGACGATCGCGATCTTCTGGGAGTCCCAGACGCGGGGGTCGCGGCCCGTCCCCTGGAAGATCTCGTGGAACTGGTTCAGGACGAGCGCCGCGTTCTCGTGCGACATCGCGAGATCGACCGGCGGCTCGACCACGTCCCCGACGGCCAGATCGCGGCGGCCGAGGGCGCGCGCGAGGAGCTTCTGCACGTACGTCATCCCCATGGGGCTACACGACTCCTTTCGCCCGGAGGGCGCCCAGCTGATCGCCGCCCACGCCGGCTCCCGCGAGCACTTCGGCGGTATGCGCCGAAAGGCGCGGCGGCGGACCGGTGATGGCGCCCGGTGTCTTTTCGAACTTCGCGGTGAGGCCGAAGAGCGGGATGGTGCCGATCCCCTCCACGGGGACGTCGGACAGGGTGCCCCGATGGCGGATCTGCGCCTGGCGCAGCGCATCCTCGAGGCTCAGGATGGCGCCGGTGGGGACGTCGCGCGCGTTCAGGCGCTGGACCCAGACGGCGGTCGGGCACTGCGTGAGCCGCGCCTCGAGGATCGGCGTGAGCTCCTTCCGATTCTTCTTCCGCGTGTCCCGCTTCTGGAAGCGCGAATCGGCGACGAGCTCGGCCAGGCCCAGCTCCTCGCAGAGCGCCTCCCACTGCTCCTGCTTGTTCGCGGCGATGTTCACCCATCCGTCCCGGGTCCGGAAGGTCCCCGAGGGCGCCGCCGTGAAGTTGTCGTTCCCCATCAAGACCGGCTGCTGCCCGCCGATCAGGAGGTTCGCCGCGACCCACCCCATGAGCGGCATGATCGAGTCGAGCATCGCCACGTCGACGAACTGCCCCTCGCCGGTCCGCTCGCGGTGGTACAGCGCGGCCAGGATCGCGAAGGCGGCGTTCAGCCCGCCGACCGTGTCGCACACCGGAAAGCCGGCGCGGAGCGGGTTCAGCCGCTCGTCCCCGTTCACCGCCATCACCCCGCTCAACCCCTGAATGATCTGGTCGTAGGCCGGCTTCAGGGCGTCGGGGCCGGTGTGTCCGAACCCCGAGATGGCGCAGTAGATCAGCCGC
>DASQJL010000029.1 GCA_035631035.1 Candidatus Binatia bacterium
ACTTGGCGAGCACCGAGGGGGCGACGTCGTCGATGCGCGGCGCCTGGGAGTCGACGGGGCGGCTCGAGAAGAACACCCCCTCCACGGTGGCGGGATCGACCGAGCAGTGGTCGGCGCTCCAGCGGCGCTCGTTCGGCTCGATGATGTCGGGCGGGATGCCCCCGAGCGAGGTCTGCCAGGAGACGCGGTAGCCCTCTTCGAACCCCACCACCAGGTCGGGCGCCTCGGCGAAATAGGGGCCCTTGTAGAGGTCCTCGCGCGAATAGACGCGGCGCACCACGCGCTCGCCGGTGTCGGGGTCGCGCAGGGCGCCGAACTTCTCGACCAGCTCCCGCTTCAGCGCATCGTACTCCGCCCCCGGCGCGACGACCCCGCGGCTCTCCCGCCCCTTCAAGTTCACGTAGATCTGGCCCAGCGCGAGCGCGTACGCGCGCGTCTTCGACCAGTCCACGTTGGGCCAGAAGGTGCCGCGGCCGAAGAGGTCTTCGAGATTCCGGTCGCGCACGGGGTCCTGGCGCGACAGGGTCATGTAGCCGTTCCGAACGAGCCAGGTGTTGATGTTCACGGCGCGCCGGAAGGACGAGAAGCCGTGGTCGGAGACGACGAGCACCGTCGCGCGGCCGTTCTGCCGCTGCGCGCGGCGGAGGAAGAGCCCGACCAGGGAATCGCAGCGCATGTACGTGCGGTCGATCGAGCCGCCGTACTCCGCGGCGAGGCGCCGGTTGTACATCGGGTGCTTCGGATCGATCAGCCGCCACATCATGTGCGACACCTTGTCGGTGGCCTGGAACACGGTGACGAAGAGGTCGGGATCGAGCCGGTCCATGGCGTCGATCACCAGCGCGCGCTGGCGGCTGAACGAGTAGTTCACGTCCTCCATGAAGACCTTCTCGTCGATCTTCTCCTCGTTCAGGGCCCAGGTGTCCTCGGGCCAGCCGAGCGTCTTGAAGAGTCCCAGGCGGCGGGCGGCGTCGGCGCTGTAGTTGTTCGGCTTGGAGACCGGCACCGGCGGCCGGCGGGGGTCGAAGTTGATTGGCGAGAGATAGACGCGCAGCTCGGGCGAGGCTTCCATCACGTGGAAGCGGCCGATGCCGTTCACGGCGACCATCGGAGCGATCGTGAACCGGATCTTGTACCAGTCGCTCCACTCGCCCTGCCGCACCGTGCGCACCTGCCCCTGCAGCGAGATCCGCACCGCGTTGGTGCCGCGCACGCGCTGGAATTCGACCGGGATCATCAGGTCGGGGATGCGGCCTTCCGCGTCGCGCTGGGCGAAGGGATTGCGGGGCCCGTGCACCACGGAGCGGGCCCTTCCCGTGGCGTCCACGCGGATCCGGTCCACCTTGCCGCCCATCTCGGTGTCGCCGGCATTCACGGCGTCGGTGGCGAAGTAGGAGAAGGTGCCCATGGTCCCGCGAATGTCCGGAACCCCAAGCCCCGACAGGAGTACCCCATTCTGTAGCTCCTCCGGGGGGAAGTCGATCGGCGCCTCCAGCACCACGGTCTTCACGCCGTGCTCCGAGGCGATCTTCCAGAACGTCGTTCCCTGGCGGTTGTTGATGATCCGGGGCGCCCTCGTGGGCAGGAAGCCCATCGCGAACCTGCCGCGCTGCACCGTCACGGTGGAGAAATCGGGGTAGTAGGTCGCCGGGTTCCGGCGCAGGAAGTCGTAGATCCGGGTCTTCCCCGGATTCATGCCCGTCGAAAAGGACGACCACGCCACGGGGGACTGCGCCGGATTGGTGGTCTCCAGGCGCCGCATGGCGCCGTGCTGCTTCATCCACGCCAGATTAGGGAGCTTCCCTTGGGCGATCAGCCGGTCCGCCACGTCCGGGTCCATTCCGTCGAACCCCAGGATGTAGACGCGCTCGTGGGTCTGGGCCGGGGTGGGGGTGTCCGAAAGCGTGATCCCGATGAGGGTGGCGGTCGCAAGGAGGGCCAGGGGCGCGACGAACCCCGGGAATCGCATCGTTCGAAGCCTCGGATTGTTTCCGGACGGGAGCAAGGTGGTAGCGCGAAGCCTAGCACCCGGCTTCGCGGAGTGTCAAACCGGGCGCGCGGCAACCCCGTGGGCCGAAGCGCCTTGACCCCCCTCGCCGCGGGTTCCTATACTGCGGAAACGCCCGTGCGCTCCATTCCCGGCCCTCGAGGGTCCAAGCCCATCCGCGTCCTATCCGCCGGCCTCGCGCTCGGAATCGTGTTCGCCACGGCCTCGCTGTGCCCGCCGCGGGCGGTCGCGGCTTCGAACGGCGGCTCCGGCCAGGCCGTGCGGACCGTGGCGCAGGACGCCCGCGGCGCCACGTTCGACGTGGTGCCGAATGCCGCGCGGTTCGACAGCGTGAACGTCGGCGGCGCCCAGTACGAGCGCGTCACGCTGCCCGGCGCCGTCGTCCTCGAGACGCCTGGCAAGCCCGCGCTCCCGACCCTCTCCCTGTACGTCGCCGTCCCCGACGGCATGAGCCCGCGCCTGCGCGTGACGTCGGAGGCGTGGTCCGATCGCCGCGGCCTCTCGCCCCTTCCCGTCGCGCGCCAGAAATTTCTCTCCGACACGCCCGACAAGGGACCTGTCTCCGAGCTGACGACCGACCCCGATCCGGCCGTGTACCAGAGCGCCGGCGTCTATCCCGTCGAGCCCGCCGCGCTGGGCGTGGGCGCGCTCGTCGGCTCGTGGTGGGTCGCGCCGATCAACGTCCATCCGGTCCGATGGGATCCGAAGGCAGGCGCCTACCGCATGCTCGGCAGGATGACCCTTCGCGTGGACTTCGTCCCCGCGAGCGATCGCGAGCTGGCGGCGCGGCCCGCCACGCGCCCCGGCGCCCAGGCGCGCGCGTGGGATCGCGTGCAGCACGGGCTGGTGCAGAACTACGAGGCCGCCCGCGCGTTTCCGAGGCGTCCGCCGCGGGCAGGGTCGCTGGGGGTTGCGCCGCCGGGCGGCTCGCGCGCCGCCGGGGCCAAGCTTGCCGGGAATCCGGAGTGGAAGCTGTCGGTGACGAGTTCCGGCTGGGTCTCGGTCTCCTACGCATCCCTCGCGGCGGGCGGCTTCCCTTCGGGAATCGCGATCGCGAACCTGCGCGTCGAAGAGCGTGGATACGACGACGCGGCCGACGCCCCGACCGCCACGCCGATCCCCGTCGTCGGGCGGGACAACAATGGGAACGGAACCTTCGACGCGGGCGACGCGATCACGTTCTACGCGCGAAGTCTTCGCGATCGCGTCGGTGCGGGCAACATCGAGCTCCGCTACTCCGACGTGAACGTGTACTGGCTCACGTGGGACAACACGCAGGGGCCGCGTCCCGCTCCGATCGCCGGGGACATGGCCGGAGCCGCGGCGACGCCCACCTCCTTCCGGAACGTGATCCGGCTGGAAGAGGATCACTTCGCGAAGATGGCGGCCTACTACGACCCCTTCGCGGCCAAGCCCGAGGCGATCGAGTACCTCTTCTGGACCGACGGCGAGGACGGAGATCAGTTCAGCCAGGGCATTCCCTTCGTCGACCCCGACCCTTCGCAGCCGTTCCGGATCCGGGCCCGGTACCAGGGGAAGGGCGTCACGGGAGTCACCCATCACCTGGACGTCTTCTTCCGGGGAACGGTGACCGATACGCTGGCCGCCGGGTTCGAGTTCGTCGACCAGGACGTGTGGGTGCTGGATACCGGCTTCACGATCCCCGGCACGCACATCGGCGGAACCAACTCGTACCAGCACATCGGCCAGCGCCGGGGTACCCCGGGCGGACCGCTTCTCGACGGCAGCTTCGCCTTCCTCGACGTGATCGAAGCCACCTACAACCGGCTGTACCGGGCGCGAAGCAACTACCTCGCGTTCAACAGCGGGGGCTCGACGGGGCTGACCGAGATCCGGGTGGGTGGGTTCACGGCATCCAACGTCGAGGTGTACGACGTCACCGACCCGGCCGCGCCGGACTCGGTGACCGGGGTCGTCGTCAGCCAGACCTCTCCCGGGGTGTGGGAGGCGTTGTTCCGTACCGATGCGAGCTCCGGAGAGCGGCGCTTCGTGGCCCTCGTGCCCGGATCCGAAACGGCGCTGACGGGAAGCGCGGTCGTCGCCGACGCGGCTTCCAATCTGCGGCAGCCCGGGGCATTCGGCGCGAGCGACGCCGCGCGATCGATCTTCATCCTGCCTCAGGCGTTCCGCGCGCAGGCCGACCAGCTGGCCGATTTCCGGAGAGCGCAAGGGTACGTGGTCGAAGAGGCGGACATTGCGGACGTCTACGATGAGTTCAACGGCGGGATCAAGTCCGCGCGCGCCATCCGGCGCTACCTGCGCCACGCCTGGCTGGCCTGGACGCCCCAGCCCCTGCACGTCGTCCTCATGGGCGACGGGAGCCTCGATTACCGGGGCCACCTGGCCGACGCCAGCTTCGACTGGGTGCCGACCTATCTCAAGTTCTCGACCATTCCGGACAACTATGGGCGCGAGCTGGTCGCGCAGGATACCTATTACGCGTTCAATCTCGCCGCGATCGAGCCGGGTCCGAGCGACTTCGTGCCCAGCGTGGCGCTGACCCGGATCCCGGCGAGCGATGGGGGCGAGCTGCAGTCGGTGGTGGACAAGACGATCGCCTACGAGACGTTCCAGCCGACGGATTCCTGGCGCGGGCGGCAGATCCTCTACTCGGATGACGAGTACTCGACGGGGATCAACGCGGCGCAGCCCTACTGCTTCAGCCCTCAAGAGGTCCTTTTCAAGCAGGGCAGCCAGGACATGGCCGACATCACCGTCTCCAGCCCGGGCGGGGTGGACATCGCGAACGTCGCGGTCGACCTCAAGCCCTTCACCGATGTGGTTCCGGCGTCGGGTGGATGCAAGAGCTTCGCGGCCGTCCTGGCGGTCGTGAACTCGCTGGGGAACGTGTCCGATGTGCTGATCGATGAGATGAATCAGGGCGCCCTGATCTTCAACATGGAGACCCACGCCAACCGTTACCTCATTTCGCACGAGACGGTGCTGACGAACGGTACGTCGCAGTTCGCTCCGGCGTCACGCGGCACGCCCGATCGGATCCAGAACGTGGGGCGCCCCTGGTACGCCATGGTCTGGGGATGTCATACGAATCAGTTCGCGGACGGTCCCTTCATGACGCGGGCCCTTCCGACCGCGGTCGACACCCTCGACGCGCTCGGGGAGCAGTGGCTCACGATGCCCAGTCGGGGCTCGATCGGCTCGCTGGGCAGCACGGCGCTCGAGTTCCTCCAGACGAACACCGTCTACAACGACTTCGTCGCGCGCGCCTTCTACGAGACGCCCCCCGCGCCGCCGCCTCCGCCGGGCGAGCCGCCACAGGCGCGCTGGATCCTGGGCGAGGTGATGCTGCAGGCGCAGGTGCGGAACGGCCTGACGGGCAATTCGGAGGCGAACGCGCAGACGGTGATGAACCGCACGATCCATCTCTTCGCCGACCCCATGCTGCGCATGGACGCTCTGCCCCCGCGGGTGGCCGACGTGACGATCGGCGGGACGCCGTTCGCGGACAACGCGGCCCTCACGACCGACTCGCCGACCGACAGCCTCGCGCTCGTGGCGAATCTGCGCGACGAGGTGGGGATCGACTCGGTCTACGTGACGGAGCAGGACATCGTCACCAACGTCGTGAAGCCGCTCGACCCGGCGAGCTACGCGGTCACGTTCGGCGACTCGAGCCGCGTCGCCACCCTGACCGGCAGCGTCCGGCCGCGCGTGGGCAATTACGATCTCCAGATCCGCGCCATCGATGTCAACGGGCGCAGCCGGACCTTCACCATGCAGGTGCGCACGCCCGTGCGCTATCTCGCCAACGGCGTCGACATCGTGAACGGCGTCTTCGTCCAGAGCGGCTCCACGCTGCGGGGCGAGGTGATCGCGCCGATCCCCCTGACCAGCGACTCGGTGAGCCTGCGGATCGACGGCATCCCGGTGGCGGCCACGATCACGAAGCTGGACGGGCCCGGGCGCCAGTGGGCGCTGGAGTTCGTCGCGTCGGATCTCTTCTCGGGGACGCACACGATCCAGCTCTTCGTGGGGACGCAGGGGTTCGAGCACCGCACGTTCCAGACCACCAGCGAGTTCACGCTCCGCGGCGTCGCCGTGGTGGACCCGCGGATGCAGGGGACGGGGTGCGGCGGCTCGATTTTCCAGTACGAGCTGAGCGCGGCGGCCCGGAAGGTCGAGCTGCAGCTCTTCACCGTCGCGGGACGCCGCGTCGCCTCGATCGATCTTCCGGGGCAGGCCGGCTTCAACGTCTTCTGCTGGGACGGGCGCGACTCGCGCGCGCACGAGACCGCGCAGGGCGTCTACCTCTATCGCCTCCGCGCCACCGACTCCAGCGGGAAGACGGTGACGCGCGACGGCCGGATGATCCGGGCCCGGTGACCGACCGCCGGAACGGGGACCGCCGGGGCGGAGCGGGGCGCTTGGCGCGGGGAGCGGATCGCCGGAGCGGCAAGGCCATCTTCCGCGAGCTCTCCAAGCTGGTCACCGAGCAGCGGAATCCGCGCTCGCGCCGCCTCGACCGCCTGACCACCGCGCAGACGCTGCGGCTCATGAACGCCGAGGACCGGCGCGTGCCGCTCGCCGTGGGCCGCGAGATCCCCCGGATCGCCCGCGCGGTGGACCTCATCGTGGAGCGCCTGGAGCGGGGAGGCCGCCTCTTCTACGTCGGCGCCGGGACCAGCGGGCGCCTCGGGGTGCTCGACGCGGCCGAATGCCCGCCCACGTTCGGCACGCCCCGGTCCCTGGTGCAGGGGATCATCGCGGGCGGCCGTCGCGCGCTGGTGCGCTCCGTCGAGGGCGCGGAGGATGACGCGGGCGCCGCGGTGGTCGCGCTCAAGAAGAAGCGCGTCGGGGCGAAGGACGTGGTGGTCGGGATCATGGCGAGCCGCCGGACGCCCTACGCGATCGGCGCCGTCGAATACGGGCGGAAGGTCGGGGCCGCGACCATCGTGGTGACCGCGAATCCATCGTCCGACGTCCGCTTCGACGTGGACGTGGTGATCGCGCCGCGCGTGGGTCCCGAGGTCGTGACCGGCTCGACGCGCATGAAGGCGGGCACCGCGCAGAAGCTGGTGCTGAACATGCTCTCCACCGCGACGATGGTGCGGATGGGGAAGGTCTATGAAAATCTCATGGTCGATCTCAAGACCGCGAGCCGGAAGCTGGAGGAGCGCACCAAGCGCGTCTTCATGCACGCGACCGGCGCGCGCTACGAGGACGCGGAGCCCGCGCTGAAGCAGGCGGGGGGCTCGCTCAAGGTGGCGATCGTCATGCGACGCGCCAAGGTCGGCCGCTCCGAGGCGGAGCGGCGCTTGAAGAGGGCCCAGGGATGGGTGCGCCAGGCCATCGAACAGTAATGTCCCGGCGGACGGATGTCCGCCGGAAGCCGGTGCGCGCCGTCCACCACGTGGCCGCTGCGTTCGTGGCTCTGACGCTCGTGGTTGCCTGCGGCGCGGGCTGCGGCAAGCCTGGTTCCGGTAAGCAGACCGTCGTCTTCTGGCAGTTCTCTCCCCTCGCGACGATCCAGCCGATCCTGGACCGCTACCGCGCCGAGAACCCCGGCGTGGACCTCCAGGTGGAGCAGCTCACCTGGCAGAGCGGCCGCGAGAAGATCGTGGCGGCGATCGCGGCGGGGCGCCCGCCCGACCTGTGCGAGCTGGGCTCGACGTTCATCCCCGGATTGGTCGCGGACAGCACCCTCGTCGACCTGACCGATTCGATCCCGGACCTGCGCGCCGACCTGGTCGGCTGGGATGCCGTCTCCTACCACGGCCGCGCGTTCGCGATCCCCTGGATGTTGGGCACGCGCGCGCTCTACATCGACGAGGACCTCTTCCGGAAAGCGGGCCTCGACCCCTCGAAGCCTCCCGCGACCTGGGCCGAACTGCTGGAAGACTCGCGGCGGATCACGCAGAGAGTACCCGACGCAAAAGGCTTCGGCATGAACTCGGGCGAACGGGAGATCCTCATCAAGAAGTTCATGCCCTTCGCCTGGGGGAACGGCGGCGGCATCCTCGATTCGACGCTCACGCGGTCGGTCTTCAACTCGCCGCAGAATCTCGAAGCGCTGAAGTTCTATCTCTCGCTGAAACCCTACTCGCTCCTGGATCGCCAGGAGATGCACGAACAGGCTTTCGCCAGGGGACGCCTCGGGATCGTGATCTCCGGGCCGTGGCTGTTGCGCACGCTGGCCAAGACCGCGCCCGAGGCGCACGTCCAGGTCGCGCTGATGCCGCGGCCGGCGGCCGGCCGCGGGAAGTCCGCGTCCTTCGCGGGCGCCGAGGTGCTCGGAATCTTCCGCGGGTCGAAGCATCGCGCCGAGGCGCTGCGGCTCGCACGGTTCCTGGTCGAGCCCCGGAACGCCATGCCGCTCTACGTCGCGACCGGAAACGCTTTCCCCGCGGCCACGGCTGCGGCGGCCGACTCCTACTTCACGACCCATCCCATGGACCGCCTGTTCCTGGAACAGCTCCACACGGCCGTCTCGCCGCCGCTCCATCCGCGCTGGGTCGAGATCGAGGAGATCGTGAACGCCGAGCTGGAGCAGGCGATCTACGGGACCAAGACCCCCGAAGCCGCGCTGGCCGAGGGGGACGCGAAGATCGCGCAGGTGCTGGCCGGGCCCAAGCCGTGATCGGGGCGCCGCCGGCCGCGCCCGGGGCGCTGCGGGGCGTGAGGGGGGACCGCCCCTCGATCGGGCTCCTCCCCTGGGGGCTCGCGTTCCTCGTCTTCGGCCTCGTTCCGCTCCTCTACGCGCTCGTTCTCTCGTTCCAGCAGATGAATCCGCTGCGCCCCGATCTCACCCACTTCGTGGGCTTCTCCAACTACGCCCGCGCGCTCACGTCGGCTTCCTTCTGGCATGCGCTCCGCACCACCGTGATCTTCGTGGTCGGGACGATTCCGGTGACCCTCACGCTGGCCTATCTCGTCGCGGGCCAGCTCGCGACGATCCGCCGCGGCCAGGGCTTCTTCCGCGCGGCGATCTTCTTTCCCGCGACCGTCTCGATGGTGGTCATCGCGCTCGTATTCAAGTCGCTCTACGCCGAGGACGGGCTGTTGAACGGCTGGCTGGCGGCGTCGGGACTGGCGCGCGTGCACTGGCTGCAGGACGTGCGCACGGCCCTTCCCTCCATCATGCTCATGGATATCTGGGGAAGCGTCGGCTACTACGCCATCCTGATCCTCGCCGGGCGGAAGACGCTCCCGCCCGAGCAGCTCGAGGCCGCGCGTCTCGAGGGGCTCTCCGCCTGGGACGTGGAGCGGCGAATCGTGTTCCCGCATCTGCGTCCGGTGCTGCTATTCGTCGTGCTGCTCAACACGATCCGCTCCTTCCAGATCTTCACCGAGGTCTTCGTGCTCACGCGCGGCGGACCGCTCGAGAGCACCCTGACCCTCGTCTATCACCTGTACGAGCGCGCGTTCTATCACTTCGAGATGGGCTATGCGTCGGCCATCGCGTACCTCCTGCTCGCCTTGGTGGGGATGGTGCTGCTGGTGCAGCGGCGCGTTCTCGGCGACCGGCGTCCGGCATGAGGCGTCGTCCGGTCGGTTCCTATCTGATCCTCTCGGCGGTCGCGCTCCTCTCGTTCGCCCCCCTTCTCTACATGGCCCGGGTGTCGCTGGGGCAGGGAGGCGACCTCCCGGTCGCTCCCTCCGACTGGTGGGGACGACCGTTCACCCTGGATCACTACCGCGCGCTCGCGGCCGGCGGCCCGATGGGACGATTCGCAATCAACTCCATCGTCGTCTCGTGCGTCGCCCTGCCGTTCCAGCTCCTCCTCGCCGCCTCGGCGGGCCACGCTCTGGCGCGCCGCCGCTTCCTGGGGAAGAACGTCACGCTCGCGCTCGCGACCGCGTTCCTGGTGCTGCCGCGGCAGGTCACGCTGGTGCCGCTCTATCTCTTGATGGCCAAGCTGGGCCTGATGGACACCTACGCCGCGCTGATCCTGCCGCATCTGGCCGATCCCTTCGGCGTCCTCTTCATGGCGCACTACTATCAGACGATGTCCTCCGAGCTGGAGGACGCCGCGCGCACCGACGGACTCTCGGCCGGGGCGATCTTCCGCCGCATCGTGCTGCCCCTCTCCGGTCCCGGGCTCGCGGTCGTCGGCGTGAACGGCTTCCTCACGACCTGGAACGCCTTCTACCAGCCGCTGGTGCTCACCACGTCCGAGTCGATGCGGACGCTGCCGGTGGGGCTGGCCCTGTTCGCCCAGTCGGAGTACTCGGTGGACTGGGGCGCCCTGCTCGCGGGCTCGACGATCGCCACGCTTCCGGTGCTGATCGCGTTCGCGCTCTTCCAGCGGCAGATCGTCGAGGGCGTGCTGCAGGGGAGCGGGCGATGACCGCACCGAAGCGCGGGGCGTGGCGGCCGGAGCCCGCTCTGATCGGGAAGTCGACGACGACCGCCGGCACGGTCCGCGCGATCGGTCTCATGAGCGGCACGTCGGCCGACGGCATGGACGCGGCCGCCGTTCTCATCGAGGGAGGCGACGCGCCGCGACGCGCCACGAAGCTCGTCGCGCTCCGGTCGGTGCCGTTCGAGAGCGCGCTCCGTGCCGAGATCCTCCTCGCCCAGGAGGGCGACCTTCCGATGCGGCGGCTGTTCGCCCTGGCAGTCGCCCTGGGCGAGGCGGGCGCCGACGTGGCCCGCCAGGCGCACGCGGCGGCGGGGTGGAACGAGCCCCCCGACGTGATCGGCTTCCACGGCCAGACCGTATTCCACGACCCGCGCGGCGAGCGCTCGGGGCGACCGCTCACGACGCAGATCGGCGAGGCCGCGGTCGTCGCGCACGCGCTGGGCGCGCCCGTCGTATCGAACTTCCGGATGGCCGACGTGCTCGAAGGGGGCGAGGGCGCCCCGCTGGTGCCGCGGTTCGACTACAACCAGTTCGGGTCCGGCACCGCCGACCGCGTGCTCCTGAACCTGGGCGGGATCGCGAACCTCACGCGCATTCCCGCGGCGTCTCCGATCGGGGCCATCACGGCGTTCGACTGCGGGCCGGGGAACATGCTCCTGGACGGCCTCGTGGCCGCGCTGCGCCCGGACGGGCCGGGATACGATGGCGGGGGCGCCCTCGCGGCCCGCGGCCGCGTGGATGAGGCCGTGCTCGCCGAGTTTCTCGCGCATCCCTTCTTCGCGAGGAAGCCGCCGAAGAGCGCTGGGCGCGAGGAGTTCGGCGCCGAATTCCGGGAGCGGTTCCTGAAGCGGACCGAGGGCCGGTCGCTGGAGGACCGGCTGCGCACCGCGGTCGAGATCACGGCGGCCGGCGTCGCGGGCGGGATCGAGCAGTCGGGATCCGGCGCTCCGGACGAGGTGATCGTGTCCGGGGGCGGGGCGAAGAACGCGGCGCTGCTCGACGCGATCCGCTCCCGCCTTCCGAAGAGCGCCGTTCGAACCACCGACGAATTCGGCGTCCCCTCCGAGGCCAAGGAGGCGATGGCGTTCGCCTTTCTGGCCGCGGAGAGCCTGGCGGGTCGGCCGGGCAACGTCCCGGCCGCGACCGGCGCCCGGAAGGAGGTCGTGCTTGGCAGCATCACGCTGGCTCCCATTCCCAGGCGATAGCGCGGGCCGCCGCTCCCGAGGGCTTCGGGCGCTGGCCGCGGCACTGGCCGTCGCGCTCGCCTCGGGTTGCGCCGCGAATCGCCCGCGCGAGGAACCCGCGCCGACGCCGGCCCGGACGACGCCTCGCGAGCCCGTCGCGACACGCCCACCCGCGCCACCCGCCAGCCTCCCACAGGGCGTCCCCGGGGGCGGGCCCCCCGCGCCTCCTCCCGTCAGCGACGAGTGGCGCACCCGGAGCACGGTGCGCATCGGCCTCAAGGTCGGCGCGCCGGAGCTGCTCCTTGCGGGATCGAGCGCCTGGAAGCTGGAGACCCTCGACGGCAACGAGCTCGCCCATGCGGTGCCAGGCGAGATGCTCCGGATCCGCCAGAAGAACGGCTCGATCGACGTGACGAGGCGCGACGGCGGCGACGCCCTCGCGAGCACCGATCCGGACGACACCCTCCTGCTCGTTCCCGAGCGCGGCTACTGTGGATGGAGCGGGCGCTGGTACCGCGGCACGTTCCGCGTGTATGCCACGCCGGCCGGCGCCGACGGCGCGTCCAACGGGCTGACCCTGGTCAATGAGGCGCCGCTCGAAGACTATCTGCGCGGCGTGCTCCCCGAGGAGATCGGGAATCCGCCCGCGACCGACTTCGAAGCGGTCAAGGCGCAGGCCGTGGCCGCTCGCACCTACACGCTCTCCTATCTGGGGCGGCGCGCCGATCTCGGCTTCGATCTCTGGGCCACCGTGGAGGACCAGGTCTACGGCGGCACCGCGCGCGAGAACGCTCAAGGCAGCCGCGCTGTGGAGGAGACGCGCGGCGAGATCCTCCTTTCGGACGGGGTGCCGATCCGCGCGCTCTATTCCTCGGCGTGCGGCGGCCGTACCTCGAACGTCGAAGACGTGTGGCCCTGGCCCTGGACGCCGTACCTCCGAAGCGTACGCGACGCCGAGGACGATAACCTCACCGGATACTGCTCCCTGTCGGCGAACTACCGCTGGCGCGAGGAGTGGCCGGTGGATCAATTCGTGGCGACGCTCCGGAAATACGCTCCGGCCGAAGGCGCCTCGGTGGCCGCGCTCGACGGGCAATTGCTGGACGTGCGCATCGAGCAGCGCTCGCGCAGCGGGCGCGTCGCCCTGCTGGTGGTGGAGACGACGGAAGGGGACTGCGTGGTCCACGGCGACCGCACGCGCTGGGCGCTGCGCCGGCCCGGCACCGAGGCGATCCTGCGCAGCTCCTTCTTCAAGATCGGCATCCAGCGCGCGGCGGACGGCGCGCCCCTCAAGGTGATCGCGTCGGGCGGCGGGAACGGACACGGCATCGGGATGTGCCAGTGGGGCGCCATGGGCATGGCCCGCGCGGGGAAGAACTATCGCGAGATCTTGCGGCACTATTACAAGGACACCCAGCTCGCACACTTGTAATAGAGGCGGCGCGGCTACCGGCAACGACGTCCTTCCCCCAAGGATCGCCGCCCGACCGGTGCCGCGCCGCTTTACCGCAACTTGCGCTGGCGCAAGTTTAGTTAGATGTTAATCGCTCGATCCCCGCTTCTAGTGCAGCGTGCTCAGGCTGTACAACCGGTCCACGTTCGATTGCGTCCACTCGCGCATCCTCTGCACATCGGCCTCGCGTCCGGGCCGCGGGACGAACCGTCCGTCGGGTCCTTTCTGAACCAGGTGGTGGAACCGCCGCTGTCCGCCGAGGAACTCCTCGACGGCGGGGCGCTCCGCGACCTCCTGAGGACAATCCTTCACCGATCCGCCGGCGCCCTTTTCCCACACGAAGACGGGGAAGACGCCGCACTGCGCGCCCAGCGTGGCGAGCCGGACGGTCTCCCCATCCTCGAACTTCCACCCGCTGATGCAGGGGGCGGGGACGAAGATGACGGCGGTTTCCTTGCACGCCAGCGCTCGCTCCATCGTCTTCACGAAGAGCTTGGGGTGCGCGGGGCTCACCTGCGCCACCAGCCCGGCGCCCGCGGCGATGGCCAGGTGGATGTAGTCGAGGGGAGGCCTCGGGTTGCCCAAGGAGGCCTCCCCCACCGGTGTCGTGCTGGTCTCCGCGAAAGGGGTCGTAGCCGGGCTGTATTGGAAGCCCGTGTTCGCGAAGATCTCATTCACGAGCACCATCAACGTGACGCGGCTGCGCCGGTAGATCGTGTGCAGGAACGAGCGGAGCCCGATGGCGAAGGCGCCGCCGTCGCCGCTCGCGGCGATCACCTGGACCGGGTGCGTGAACGCGCCGTGGTCCGCCAGGAGATCGGCCACGTCGCGCGCGGCCTCGGCCAGCGTGGGCGCGCTCTCGAAGACGTTGTGGATGATGCCGAACGATTTGTGGAAGTCGTCGGGCGGCGTGTCGCCGCGTCCCCAGGCGACCACGTTCGGGAAGGCCAGGCTGGAGACTTCGGCGCACGACGTGCCCAGCGTGAAGACCGTCTTCAGGCCGTTGTCCGAGACGCGTCCGACGTTCTGGAGCGCGATCGACTCCATGCACCCGGGGCAGAGCGTCGAGCCGGGGCGGAAGCACGATTCGCGCAGCGCGATTTCCTTGAACCCGCTCATAGCTGCGTCCCTTCGTGGAAGAAGGCGACCGGCGGCAGGGTCTTGCCGTCCAGCGCCGATCGCGCGTGATCCAGCATCCGCTCCCAGGTCGACTCCGAGACGTCCGCGCCGCCCAGCCCGGTGAACACGCTCACGATCTGAGGCGGGTTCTCGATGCCCGAGAGCGCGTCGGCGACGTCCAGCGTGAGATGCCCGCGCCCATGGTGGTGCGCCTGGTTGACGACCAGCACGACCTTGGCCCCCGCGAGCCGCGCGCGAACCGCCTCGCGCGGGAAGGGCGTCAGCAGCCGGATGGCCAGTCCCGCGACGCGCGTCCAGGCCAGCCGCTGGTACTCCTCGCGGATCGCCTCGAACGTGCCGAAGTCGGGGCCCATGCTCACCACCGCGATGTCGGGCGGCGTGCCGTTCTGGAACCCGACCGCGTCGTAGTAGGCGAGGCCCGGGCGTCCGAACTTGCGCTCGAAATCGGCCCCGATGATCGGAAGGATGTCGATCACGCGGTCCATGCGGCGCCGCTGCGCCACCTTGAAGCCCTGGAAATGGCGGGACGTGACGCAGTTCCCGAACGCCGAATCGCCGTTCAACAGGCCGGGCAGCGGGCAGCTCCGGATCCAGTGGTCCTGGAAGGAGTGGATCTCCGCGTCCGGCTCGACGATGAGGCGCGCGTTCCGATGGCTGTCCTTGATGCCGTAGTAGCCGGGCATGGTCGGCGTCATGATGTCGGGCTGCATGCCCAGGCAGGGTGCCTGGATCATCGTGTCGTAGATCTGCTGCTTCCCGCGGCAGGCGAGCTGGATGAAGCCGTCGTCGCGATGCGCCAGCGTGTCGCTGGGATCCCCCTCGATGCAGAGCGGGAAGTTCGCCGTCGCGCGATAGACGTTCACGAGCATCACGTTCCCGAGCCCGCTCGCTCCCAGGGAGCGCGTGGTCTCGGTCATGTGGTCCAGCCCCACGCTGCTCGTCGCGGTGGGGAAGATGAGGTCGCGGCATGCGGCCGCGGCGCCGACCAGGTAGTCGGCTACGGCGTGCTCCGCCTCCAGCAGCTTCACGCGCTTCTTTCCGCCCACGTCGGCCGCGACGCGCGAGGCCACGGTCTCGATCCACTTGGTCGACGGCGTGATCGGGAACCCCGCGAAGAGGATGGCCCGCCACATCTGGAGCGCCGCGATCGCGGCGGCGGTGTTGCCGTCGGCGGTGATCGTCTCGCGCTTGGTGTAGAGCGCATGGTGCGCGGCGCGCACCTTGGCCAGGTCGATCGCGTCGGGGTAGATCTCCCCGGACGGGGTCGCGCAGTGGGTCAGCGAGGACCCGTTCTTCTCGAATGCCTTGCCCGCGCTCTTCTCCGCGGTCTTGGCTCCGTTCTTCTCCACGACCTTGCTCATGAGGAGATCACCTCCATCCACGGCTCCTCGTAGGGGACTTCCAGGAAGAGGTGCTCGGGGCAGACGGCGATGCACTCGCCGCACAGCTTGCAGAAGGTGCTCACGTCCACGCCGGTCACGAGCAGCCCGCGCTCCGCATCGGGCACGAAGCGGATGATGCCCTCGGGGCAGTTCGTGATGCAGTGGGCGCAGCCGTTGCACAGCGTCTTGGGATCGTCGAAGCGGAGGCGCAGCCCGCTCGGCGCGTAGTTGGCGGTCTGGTTCGCGGCCGAGAGGCGGAGCGCCGTCTGCGCGCCGACGGGCAGGTAGCCGTAGCCCATCCAGGGAGCCGCGGTGCGGCGCGTGCTGTTTTCCTCCTCGAAGACTCCCTCGCGCACGGCGTCCAGGGAGGCGCGGAGCGCGCCTCGGTTCCGCTCCACCACCGAGTCGGGCACGTGGCGCTTCTTCAGGGTCTGGAGGAAGGACTCGACGATCGCCGCCTCCTCGAAGCCCCCGATCGCGTGCGCGACGGCGACGTAGATCGAGACGTTG
>DASQJL010000030.1 GCA_035631035.1 Candidatus Binatia bacterium
GTCGGCGCCGAGCAGGACGACGCCGCAGAGAAGCAGCAATCCGATGGCGAGATGCGGCACGAGACGATAGCGGGGGCGCATGAGACCTCCTTTGAGCGATGAAGTGGGGATGGTAACGCGGGTGGAGCGGCGTCGCGCCGTTCGTTTGCCCGGGATGGTAATACTACTTTGGTATCCCCTTGGGAAGGGGGTACCTGAGCCGGGGCGCTCCGCGCCGATCTCGCGGCCTAGCGGTCGAGGAGACGCCGGAGCGTCAGGGCGGGGATGCGGCGGGCCAGCCCCTCCACGTCGCGCCGGCCCCCATACACCTCGATCACGAGGGTCTCGACCGAGCCGGCCCGGGCGGGGGCCCTCCGGGGACGCGCCGCGACGGAGCCCGGCCCCGCGGCGGCCCGAAACGCCCGTTCCGTGGACGGATCGGCGATCAGGACGCGGATGATGGTGAGCGCGTTCGCCGACTGCGCCGGTCCCGCGGGAAGGGCCACGCGACCCCCGGGGGGATCGTCCATCCCGGCCGTCGTCGCCTCGAGGGCGGACGCGCCCGGGATGGGGAAATCCCGCAGGGTCCCGGTCTCGCTCGCGAGGCCGGAGGGCGGACCCACCTCCGAATTCGCGAAGACCCGCTGCTCCAGCGCCGGCGGGGCGTCGCTCCGGTCGGGATCGGGAGGCTCGAACGCGCGCTCGGCCCGCGCCGCGACGGGAGCGGCCCACTGCCCGGCCGACCCCCGCCAGGCGGCCGTCCGCTCCGCCCCGCTGGTCATCGACTCGTCGTCCAGCTCGTATCCGCGCGGCTCCGGAAGCATCGCGAGCGCGCGGCGCACCGCCACGAGGACGCGCGCGCGCTCCCGGGCCGGCACCTCGCGCGCGAGCGCGCTGCCCGAGGAGTACTGCACGCAGGCGTAGGGGTCCACGAGACCGATGCCGACCGCGATCACCACCAGGGCGCCGAACGCCTCCCGCTTCATCCTTCGAGAATACGCTCCAGCGCCTCGCGCATCCACGCGCCCGGCGTGAGCAGGCTGGCCACCACCAGGTCGTCGCGCGAAAGGTCGTAGAAATGGGCCGGGTGCAGGTAGACGTCGCGCTCGGCTAGGGCCCACTCGGCGAGGTCTTCGCCGGCGCGGGGGCCGCCGCGTTCATGGCGCACGCGCAGCACGGCGGAGAGGCCCGCGCCGCCTCCCAGCGCCTGGAGCATGCCCGGGCGGCGCTGGGCCGCCTCTTCGATCGCCGCGAGCGACTCCCGGAGGCGCGCGCGGAGCGCCGCCTGGTAGGCGTGCCGGGTCTCGAGCAGCGCGGGAAGCGCCGCCTGGACCGGCGCGCCGACCGAGAGGAAGAGATCGAGGACCCAGTCCAGCCCGGGGAGCAGCTCGGCGAGCCGCGGCTCCGGACCGCACGCCGCGATCCATCCCAGCTTGAGCTGGGGGAGACCGCACGGCTTGGAGATTCCGCCCAGGACGAAGGTCGGCGCCGTCCGCTCGCCGAGGCGGCTGGGCAGCGGCCCCTCGCGCGGGGGCCAGACCAGATCCCCGAACACCTCGTCCACGATCAGGGCAAGCCCGCGCTCCCGGCAGCGCTCCTCGACGAGGGCGAATTCCTCGGGGGCGAGGCAGGAGCCGGTCGGGTTGTTCGGCTCCACCAGCACCACGGCGCGCGTCCGGTCGGTCAGCGAGGCGTCGAGCGAGTCGGCGTCCAGCCGCCAGGACCCGTCGTAGACGAGCCGGTAGGCGTGAACGCCGACGTCCTCGACGCGCGCGATCGGCTCGATCAGGGGATAGGAAGGGCGCGGCACGAGCACCTCGTCACCCGGATCGCACAGGAGCCGGAAGAGGTGCGCATAGGCTTCGCTCGTGCTCGACGTGAAGAAGACGCGATCGGGATCGAGGATGTGGCCCGCGCGTCCGCCCAGGTACGCCGCGGCCGCTTCGCGGGCCGCGCGGTCGCCGCGCGGACCGGGCGCGTGGCCGAGCGCGCGAGGATCGGCGAGCGCGGAGAGGATCGCCGCGGCCTCCGGCGGCGCGAGCCCCGCGCGCCCCGGATCGGTGATCGTCAGGTCGAGGAAGGCCGCGCCGGCGCGTTTCGTCTCGAGGAGACGCGTCAGGCGGTTCGGCGCCAGGTCGCGGGGAACCCGCCCGGAGGTCATCGAAGCACAGCGCGTCGCGTCCGGCGGGCCGGCCGCCTCAGTCGCGATGCCGCTTGCTGGTGGCGGCCTTCCAGACCAGGTTCACGCCGGCGAGCACGACCGAGACGATGAGGGCGGGAAGGAATCCGTTGAAGTCGAAGCCCGGCACGATGAAGCCCACCAGGATCAGGAGGAATGCGTTCACGACGAACCAGAAGAGTCCGAGCGTGAGGATGATCAGCGGCAGGGACACCAGGGTGAGCACCGGTCCCAGGATGGCGTTCACCAGCCCAAAGACCAGCGCCGCGACCACGGCGGCCTGCCAGCTCTTCACGGCGAACCCCGGGACGACGTTCGCGAGGAGCAGGAACGACAGAACGATGATCGCGAAGTGGAGAAGAATCTTGCCCATGATCGGACCCCTCGTGCGGTGTTCGGGTCTTCGGCGGGAACGGGCGCATCCTAGCAAATTTGGTGTCGCTTTCGGGCGCGCCGGTGGTAGCTTGACGCCGCCGCGGGATCCGCGGCAGGGCGCGTCGCCCCGCGCCCGGCAGCATGGCAGCACGAACGACGGTCCGCGATGCGCCCCACAGGGTCGAGGCTTCCCTGCGCCTACCGAGCACGGGAGCGACCCATGGACACCGAATATTGGTATCGCTGCAACCAGTGCGGGTACATGTACACCCCGCAGCAGGTGCAGGCGCTGATTCAGCTGCACGTTTCCCGATCCGGCGGGGTCGCGTCCGATCCGGCGGCGATTCCGTCGCGCATCCCCTGCCGGAAACGGGGCTGCGAGGGATCGGTCCTACGCACGACGTCGGTATTTCGCGAGGGGCGTTAGACACTTCCCCCGTCTGACGCCCCTCGTTGGGCGCCCCTGGGCTCCGTCCGGGGGCTTTCCTGTTGTTCCCCTCGACGGCCCACCTCTATACTGTCCGGCTTACGTTTTCCGGGGGTGCTGGAACGCGCGATCTCGCTTCGCTTTCGAACCGGCTCGACGACGTCCGGGAGCGCATCGCGCGGGCCGTCGCCAGGTCCGGCAGACCCGCGGGCTGCGTGCGTCTCCTCGCCGTGTCGAAAGGGATCGACGCCGACCAGGTCCAGGAAGCGTTCCGGCTCGGCGCCGGCGAGCTGGGGGAGAGCCGGGTCCAGGAGGCCGAGCCGAAGATCGCGCTCGTCGGCCCGGGCCCGCGCTGGCATCTGGTGGGGCACCTCCAGACGAACAAGGCGAAGCGGGCGGCGCTCCTCTTCGACGCGATCCACTCGATCGACTCCGAGCGCCTTGCGGAGGAGATCGGGCGGCGCGCCGCGGAGGCGGGTCGCACGCTCGAGGCCTACGTCGAGGTGAACACCTCGGGTGATCCCGGCAAGCACGGCGTCGCGCCGGAGGGGGCCCCGGCCCTGATCGAGCGCGTCGCCGCGATCCGCTCGCTGCGCGCGGCGGGGCTCATGACCATCGGCCCCCTGGAGGGCGGCGAGGCCGGCGCGCGCGCTTCGTTCCGCGCTCTGCGGCGGATGCGCGACGAGGCGGTCGCTCGCGGAGCGCTCGCGGCCGACGGGGGGCTCTCGATGGGCATGACCGACGACTTCGAGGCCGCGATCGAGGAGGGCGCGACGATCGTCCGCGTGGGGTCGGCGATTTTCGGATCGAGGCGCCCGCGCGGGCCCGGCGCGCCGGACGCCTGAGTCGGTGCGGCTCCAGGTGACCGTCGCGCCCAAGAGCCGCACCGAGGAGATCGTCGCCTCGCGCGCGGAGAAGACGGTGCGGATCCGGGTGACGGCGGCGCCGGAGGACGGACGCGCGAATCGCGCGGTGCTCGACCTCCTGCGCGAACGGCTGGGGCTGCCGCGAGGCGCCGTCCGGATCGCCGGAGGCGAAGCCTCGCGCAGGAAGTGGATCGAGATCGACGGCATGGACGAGGAGGAAGTATGGCGCAGGCTGGAAGCACCGTCGTGAGCGCGACGCCCAAGGGCGCCGAAGATCTGCCGCGCCGGATCGAAGAGGCGCGCGCCTTCGTCGCCTCGAAAAGCGCGGTCCGTCCCGAGGTCGCCGTCATCCTGGGCACCGGGCTCGGCCGCTTCGCCGAGGCGATGCCCGGCGCCGACGTCATCCCCTTCGAGGAGATCCCCGGCTTTCCGACCACCGCCGTCGAGAGCCACGCCGGGGACCTCGTCCTCGGCACGCTGGGCGGCAAGCCGACCGCCGTGCTGAACGGACGCGCCCACTACTACGAAGGCTGGACGATGGATCAGGTCGTCTTCCCGGTGCGCGTCACGCGCGCGCTCGGCGCAAGCACGCTGATCGCCACCAACGCGGCCGGCGGCATGAACCCGCTCTACCGCCCCGCGGACATCGTGGCGATCGTGGACCACATCAATCTCATGGGCGACAACCCGCTCATCGGCAGGAACCACGACGAGCTGGGACCGCGCTTTCCCGACATGTCCGAGCCGTACGACCGCTCGCTGATCGCCCTGGCGCAGGAGGTCGCGCTGGAAGAGCGGATCGCCCTGCAGTCGGGCGTCCTGGTCGGCGTGGCCGGGCCCAATCTGGAGACGCGCGCCGAATACCGCTTCCTCCGCTGGGCGGGCGCCGATCTCGTGAGCATGTCGCTCGTGCCGGAGGCGATCGCGGCGGTGCACGGCGGGATGCGCGTGCTCGCGTTCGCCGTGGTCACCGACCTCTGCCTGCCCGACGCGCTCGAGGCGGTGGACATCCCGAAGATCCTGGCCAACGCCGCGAAGGCCGAGCCGCTGCTGACGCGCCTGGTCACGCGCGTGCTCGAGCGCATGCCCGCCGCCGCTTCCGACGCGGGGAATCCGGAGCGCTGATGCCCGCCGCCGCCGAACGCTTCCGCCCGCTCTCCACGCGCCTCGATCCGGTCGAGTCCGAGGGCAGGGTGCTCGCGCTCTGGAAGGAGATCCGCGCGTTCGAGGAGGGCCTGAAGCGCCGTGAGGGGCAGCCGCCGTTCATCTTCTACGAGGGACCGCCCACCGCCAACGGACTTCCCGGCGTCCATCACGTGATCTCGCGCACCTTGAAGGACATCGTCTGCCGCTACCAGTCGATGACGGGGCACTACGTGCCTCGCAAGGGAGGCTGGGACACGCACGGCCTTCCCGTCGAGATCGAGGTGGAGCGCGAGCTCAAGATCAGCGGAAAGGAACAGATCGAGACGTTCGGCATCGCCGAGTTCAACGCGCGCTGCCGCGCGAGCGTGCTCCGCTACGAGGCGGAGTGGCGCCGGAACACCGAGCGGATCGGCTACTGGCTGGACATGGACCATCCGTACGTCACGTTCCACAACGAGTACATCGAATCGGTCTGGTGGCTGTTGCAGCAGATCTGGGACGCCAATCTCCTGTACCAGGGGCACAAGATCGTTCCCTACTGCCCGCGCTGCGGCACGCCGCTCTCCAGCCACGAGGTCGCGCAGGGCTTCGACGACGTCACCGAGCCGTCGGTCACGGTGAAGTTCGCGCTGGTGGACGAGCCGGACACCTACGTGCTCGCATGGACCACGACGCCTTGGACGCTGCCGGGGAACGTGGCGCTCGCGGTGAACCCGGACATCGCCTACGTGCTCGTCCGTCAGGAGAAGGACGGGCGCGCCGAGCGCTACTACCTGGCCGAGTCGCGCCTGGAGCAGCTCGTGGGAGCGTACGCGGTGGAGCGCCGCCTTCGCGGGCACGAGCTCAAGGGGAAGCGCTACCGCCCGCTCTTCGATTTCATCGACCTGGCGAAGCTGACGGGCAAGGACGCCTACTACGTGGCGGAGGCGCCGTTCGTCACCACCGAGGACGGCACCGGCGTCGTGCACACCGCCGTGATGTACGGCGAGGATGACTACCAGCTGGGGCTGCGGCTGGAGCTGCCTCAGTTCCACACCGTCGACCCCCAGGGGCGCTTCACGGCGGAGGTGGCGCCGTGGGCCGGGCGCTTCGTCAAGGACGCCGAGGCGGAGATCCGCGCCTGGCTGGAACAGCACGGCGCGCTCTACCGCGAGGAGATGACGACGCACGCCTATCCCTTCTGCTGGCGCTGCGACTCGCCGCTCCTCTACTACGCGTGGAAGACCTGGTACATCGCGACGACGCGCCTTCGCGAGAAGCTCCTCGCCGCGCACCGCACCGTGACCTGGCATCCCGAGGAGATCGGCGCGAACCGGTTCGGGAACTGGCTCGAGAACAACGTGGACTGGGCCCTGTCGCGGAATCGCTTCTGGGGCACGCCGCTTCCGATCTGGCGCTGCGAGGGATGCGGATCGGACCGCTGCGTGGGCAGCGTGGCCGAGCTGCGGCAGGGGAAGGGGCTCCCGGAGCCGCTCGATCTCCATCGCCCCTATGTCGATCAGGTGACGTTCCCCTGTTCGGGATGCGGCGGCACGATGCGGCGGGTTCCCGAGGTCATCGACGTCTGGTTCGACTCGGGCTCGATGCCCTTCGCCCAGTGGCACTACCCCTTCGAGAACCAGGAGGCGTTCCAGCGCTCGTTCCCGGCCGATTTCATCTCCGAGGGGGTGGACCAGACGCGCGGGTGGTTCTACACCCTGCTCGCGATCAGCGTCGCCGTGAAGGGAGAGGCGCCCTACCGGCACGTGCTCGTCAACGAGCTGGTGCTCGACAAGCAGGGCAAGAAGATGAGCAAGTCGCGCGGAAACGCGGTCGACCCGAACGAGGTGCTGGACCTGCGGGGCGCCGATGCGCTCCGCTTCTATCTCATCTCCACCAGCCCGCCCTGGAGCTCGACGCGCTTCGACGTGGACGGCGTCACCGAGACGGCGAAGAAGCTCCTCGGGACGCTCCGCAACACGGCGCAGTTCTTCGTGCTCTACGCAAACATTGACGGCTACGATCCCGCGGCCCAGGAGCCCTCGGAGCGCTCGCCGCTCGACTGGTGGATCCTGTCGCGCCTGCACGGCCTGATCCGCGCCTGCCGCGCCTCGCTCGGCGGTTTCGAGCTGACCCGCGGCGCGCGCGCCATCCAGGAATTCGTCGTCGAGGAGCTCTCCAACTGGTACGTGCGGCGCTCCCGCCGCCGCTTCTGGAAATCGGGCGCTCCCGCCGACAAGCGCGCGGCGTACGACACGCTCTTCACCTGCCTCGAGACCTTGTCGCGGCTGCTCGCGCCCTACACGCCGTTCCTCGCGGAGGAGCTGCACCAGCACCTCGTGCGCCCGGCGAACCCGGACGCGCCGGCCAGCGTCCACTGGACCGACTATCCGGTCTTCGACGCCGCGCTCGTGGACGAGACGCTCGACCGGGCGATGTCGCTCGCCGAGCGCGTCGTGGTGCTCGGGCGCGCCGCGCGGAATCTGGCCTCGCTTCGGGTCCGGCAGCCGCTCCGGCGGATCGTCGTGGCCGGTCTCGCCGAGGGCGAACAAAAGGCGCTCCTTTCCCTCGCGGACGTCATCCAAGAGGAGCTCAACGTGAAAGAGCTCGCGTTCGCGAAGGACCGGGGCGAGCTGCTCACGACGGTCGTGAAACCGAACTTCCCCGTGCTGGGTAAGAAAGCGGGCCCGGCGATGAAGTCCCTGGCCGCGGCGATCCAGGCCGCTCCGATCGAGGCGGCCCGGAGAGCGCTGAGCGCGGAGGGATGGGAGATCGAGGCGGAGGGCCAGGTCTTCCGCCTGACCGCGGAAGACGTGCAGGTGCAGGAGTCCCCCCGGGCGCCGTGGTCGGCGCAGTCGGAGGGACCGCTCACGGTCGCGGTGGACACCTCGCTCGACGACGCGCTTCGCGACGAGGGGCTGGTGCGCGAGCTGGCGCACCGCGTGCAGGCGCTCCGGAAGAGCGCCGATTTCGAAGTGACGGACCGGATCCGCCTGTACGGGGAGCTGTCGCCGGGGTTACAACGGGCCTTCGAACGGCACGAGGAGACCTTCAAGGATGAGGTCCTCGCCGTCGAGCTGGTGCCCGGCGCCGCGGGAGGCGAAGCGGCGGAGAGCTGGACATTCGACGGAGAACAGGCCCGGGTCGGGATCGAGCGGGTAGCCAAAGGAGGCTGACGTTGCTCAACAAGAAGGATCTGAAGCATTTCGAGGACCGGCTTCTCGAGGAGCGCAAGAAGCTCCTGGGGCAGCTCGGCTATCTGGAGCGCACGCTGAACCAGACGCAGCGCGATTCCGCCGGCGATCTCTCCGCCTATTCGTTCCACATGGCGGACATGGGCACCGACGCGATGGAGCGTGAGAAGACCTTCCTCTTCGCCTCGGCCGAAGGCCGCCTGCTCTACAACGTGGACGAGGCGCTCCGCCGCCTGTACCGCAACGAGTACGGCATCTGCCAGTCGTGCGGCAAGGAGATCGGCAAGGCGCGCCTCGACGCCATTCCGCAGGCCAGCCTGTGCGTGGCCTGCCAGGAGAAGCAGGAGAAAGAGACCAACACGGCCCGCGGATGACGCGTCGCACCGGGGTCTTCCTCGCCTGCGCGGCGGCGGTGGTCGGATTGGACCAGCTCGCGAAGCGGGCCGCCTCCTCGCGGCTGGAGACGGGGGAGTCGGTCTCCGTTCTCGGGGATTTCATCCGCCTCACTTTGGTGCACAATACGGGCGCGGCGTTCGGGCTCTTCCCGGGCAGCCGCGTGCCGTTCATCGTCGTCTCGGTGGTCGCGATCGCCGTGGTGCTCTGGCTGTTCCTGCGCGAGACCTACCGGAGCGCCATGAACCGCGTTCTCTTGGGCTGCATCCTGGGAGGCGCGATCGGGAATCTCGTGGATCGCGTGCGCCTCGGCTGGGTGGTCGACTTCATCGACGTGGGAATCGGAACGGCCCGCTGGCCGGTCTTCAACGTGGCCGACAGCGCCGTCACCTTGGGAGTGCTCCTGCTTGCCTGGAATCTCGCGCGATCCGGGCGCGTCGCCGCCCCAGAGCCCGAAGACCCATCTCGTGCCGGCGTCCCGGGCGGGTGAGCGGCTCGACCGCTACCTGGCCGAAGTCGAGCGCAGCCTCTCCCGCTCCGCCGTGCAGCACTTGATCGACGCCGGCCATGTGCTCGTGAACGACGGGCCGGCGCGCGCGAGCCGCCGGGTGAAGCAGGGCGACCGCGTGATCGTGACCCGTCCGCGCCGCGCGCCCAGCATCCTCGCCCCCGAGCCGATCCCGCTGGACGTCGTCTACGAAGACGACGCCCTCGCCGTGGTGAACAAGCCCGCGGGCATGGTCGTCCACCCCGCCGTCGGGCACCGCACCGGGACCCTGGTTCACGCGCTCCTCCATCGCTACACGGCGCTCTCCTCGGCCAACGGCGCCGAGCGCGCGGGCATCGTGCACCGGCTGGACAAGGGAACGTCGGGCCTCCTCCTCATCGCGCGCACCGAGGAGTCGCACCGCGAGCTGGCCCGCCAGATCGAGGCGCGCGACGTGAAACGCGTCTACCGCGCGATCGTCTGGGGGCATCCGCGCGGGCTGGAGGGACGGATCGAGGCGTCGCTGGCCCGGAGCCGGAGCGACCGGAAGAAGATCGCGGTCGTGACGCGTGGCGGGCGCTTCGCCGCGACGCGCTGGCGCGTGGAGCGGCGGTTCGACGATCTCACCGAGCTCGCGCTCTCGCTGGAGACGGGGCGCACGCACCAGATCCGAGTCCATCTCGCGCACCTGGGGCATCCGGTCTTCGGGGACGCCGAGTACGGCGGCCGCCGCGGGCCCCTCCTGCGCCTGGCGCCGCGCCGGCGCGCGCAGGTCGCGCTGATCCTCGCCGAGCTGGACCACCAGGCGCTCCACGCCGAGACGCTCGCGTTCCGCCACCCGGTGACGGGACTCCCGATGGAATTCACGCGTCCCGTTCCCCCCGACTTCGCGGCCGCGCTCGAAGCGCTCGCATGCGCGTCCTAGGCGTGGACTTCGGACTCCGGCGGATCGGTCTCGCGCTCTCCGACGAAGGGGAGCGCCTGGCCAGCCCGCTCCGCGCGATCCCGATCGCCTCGGTGCGCGAAGCGCCGGGCGCGGTGGCCTCGGCGGCGCGCGAGGCGGACGCCGGCGCGATCGTGGTCGGAGCGCCCCTGGGCCTGGAAGGGGATGAGGACCGGCCCGAGACCCGCCGGGTCCGCCGCTTCGCGCAGGCGCTCCGGCGCGCGACCGGGCTTCCGGTGCACCTGGTGGACGAGAGCCTGAGCAGCCGCGAGGCGGCCGACCGGGCGCAGGCCTCGGGGCGCGACGCCGCGACCCGCGCCCGAGCGGGGCGGGGCGAGGCCAAGGACGCGCTCCATGCCGCCGCCGCCGCGGTCATCCTCCAGCGCTGGCTGGACGAGGCGCCGCTCCGCGCGGCCGCGCGCGCGGCGCGCGAGGGCTCGGCCCGGCCCGCCAAACCCGCCAAGGGGGAGCGCCCATGAGACGGAAGCAGCGGATCCGCCGCACGCTCGTCCTGGGCGGGATCGTCGGGGTGGTGCTCCTCTCGGGACTCCTCTTCTTCCCGTCGACGGTCACGCGCCAGTTCGAAACCCGCGAGGTGCTGATCCCGAAGGGCGCCAAGATCGACCAGATCGCGACGATCCTCCACAAGGAGGGGCTGGTCGGAAATCCGAAGCTCTTCGTGCTGGCGGCGCGCGTTCTGGGCTACGACCGCGGGCTCAAGGCGGGCCGCTTCTCGCTCCCGGTGGGCTCGAGCATCTACCGGATCCTGACCCAGCTCGCGCACGGGATGACCAAGCAGGACATGGTCACCATTCCCGAGGGGAGGCGGGCCGACCAGATCGCGGCCATCCTCCACGAGCGCGCGAAAATCGATCCGATGGCCTTCCTCGCCCTGGTCGGGGATTCCGCGTTCGCGCATTCGCTGGGGGTCTCGGCCAACCGTCTCGAGGGCTACCTCTACCCCGACACCTACCCCTTCTACCCGCTCCTCACGCCCGAAGAGGTCGTGAAGGTGATGGTGGAGCGCGCGATCCGGACCTTCAGCGAGGAGATGGCGCTGCCCGGCGCCAAGGAGGGGCTCTCGCTTCACCAGCTGGTCACGCTCGCCTCGATCGTCGAGGCGGAGGCGCAGGTGCCCTCGGAGCGCCCGCGGATCGCGGCCGTCTTCTACAACCGATTGCGGCAGGGTATGATGCTCCAGTCGGACCCGACCGTGCTGTACGCTCTCGGCCTCTGGAAACAGCGGACCTTCTACAAGGACCTGGATGTGCAATCCCCCTACAACACCTATCGAAACCGGGGGCTGCCTCCCGGGCCGATCTGCAATCCGGGGCGGGCCGCCGTCCACGCCGTGCTCTTCCCGAGCAACGATTCGACCGAGCTCTACTTCGTCGCGCGCGGGGACGGGACGCACATCTTCTCCCGTTCCTGGGAGGACCACCTGAAGGCGATCGCGCACGTGCGCACCCAGGCGCCGCGGGACTCCACCCTAGTCCCGATCGGGCCGGGGCTCTCGGGGTCCCAGGCGGAGCCGACGCTCCAGGCGGCCGGGCCCCGGACGGAGCCGGGCGCGACGAAGACCGCCCCGATCGACGTGCCCAGGATCGAAGCGCCCCGGTTCGAAACGCCCCAGGTCGAAGCGCCCCGGATCGGAGCGCCCAAGCCCTCGCCGAAGGGACCGGCCGGCAAGGCGGCGCCCGGCACTTCCGCTGCGAAGACTTCGACGGGGAAGGCGGCCGCCGCCAAAACGAAAGCCTCCGCCGCGAAGACGTCCGCCGCCAAGATGTCGGCACGGAAGACCGCGCGCAAGGCGCCGGTTCGGACCACGCACACGGTCCGGGACACCACGCGATGAGCGGCACGGTGGCCACCCTCCACCTTGCCGGGCCGGAGGGGAGCGGCGCCCTCGAGGCGAAGCGCGAGGCGCTCCACGCCATCCTCGCCGGGATGGGGAGGACCCTCGTGGCCTACTCGGGCGGGGTCGACTCGGCCGCGCTTCTCGTCGAGGCGCGGGCGGTCCTGGGAGACCGCGCGGTCGGCGTGATCGCCAGGAGCCCCTCCTTGCCAGCCTCCGAGCTGGAGCTGGCCCTCCGGACCGCCGCGAACGCGGGTGTGGCGGTGCGGGTCGTGGAGACGCGCGAGCTGGACCGCCCGCGCTATCGCGCGA
>DASQJL010000031.1 GCA_035631035.1 Candidatus Binatia bacterium
TTCACCACCCCCTTCGTGATCATGCTGCCGATTCCGCTGAGCCTCATCGGGATCCTTCCCGCGCACGCGGCGCTCGGCGCCTTCTTCACGGCGACCTCGATGATCGGCTTCATCGCCGGGGCCGGCATCACCGTGCGGAACTCGATCATCCTCGTCGATTTCATCGAGCTGCGCCGTCGCCAGGGGCTCCCGCTGCGCGAGGCGGTGGTGGACGCGGGGGCGGTGCGCTTCCGTCCGATGGTCCTCACGGCGGCGGCCGTCTCGGTCGGCGGGGCCGTGATCCTCTTCGACCCGATCTTCCAGGGCCTCGCCCTCTCCTTGATCGGCGGGGAGATCGCCTCGACCGCCATCTCGAGGGTCGCGGTGCCGGTTCTCTACTACATGATGCGGGCGCGGTCCGAACGGCCTCTCCCGGGGTCCCGTCCCGAAACGCTTTCTCGACCCAGGCGCTCGGCGGAGCCGGAGACGGTGACCGCGGCTCCCGTCGCGCCGGCGGTCTGAAGCCAAGGAGGAACCATGGATCTCAATCGAGCCCTGCGCGGCATCGCCGGAACGTTCGTTCTCCTCTCCGTGGCCCTGGGGTATTTCGTGAACCCCTGGTGGCTCGCCTTCACGGCCTTCGTGGGGTTGAACCTGATCCAGTCGGCGTTCACGAACTGGTGTCCCATGATGTCGTTCTTGCGCGGGGCGGGCATCCGGGAGTAGCCGCCGGGGATGAGGGGCCGACGGGCGAGTGAATCCAGGCACGCCGGGCCCCAGCATCTATGTTAATATCAATCCGTTCGCTGCCCCTTCAACCGGTCCCGAGCGGGTAATCCTATGAGCCATGCGACCGAGGGCTCCGCGAGCGAGCTCGCGTTCGCGTCGTTCCTCAAACGATATCCGTCGTATGCCGGCACCGCCGCCCTCGACGGGCTGCGGGCGCGGGAGTACGACCGTCTCGATCGCAGCCGCCATATCTACCTCGACTACACCGGCGGAAGCCAGTACGCCGCCAGCCAGCTTCGCGCCCACTTCGACCTGCTGAAGTCCTCGGTGTTCGGCAATCCGCATTCCACGAGCAGCGCCTCGCTGGCCGCGACCGACTGGCTGGCGAAGGCGCGCGAGCAGGTGCTCCGCTTCTTCCATGCCTCGCCCGACGAGTACTTCGTCGTGTTCACATCGAACGCGAGCGGCGCGCTCAAGCTGGTCGGCGAGTCCTATCCCTTCGAGGCGGGGAGCCGCTTCCTCCTCACGATCGACAACCACAATTCCGTGAACGGCATCCGCGAGTTCGCCCGCGCCCGGGGCGCCGAGGTCGAGTACGGCCCCATCCGCATGCCGGAGCTTCGGGTGGACCGCGCCGCGCTGTCGCAGCAGCTCGGGAACGCCCGGCGCGATCGGCCGAACCTGTTCGCGTTCCCGGCCCAGTCCAACTTCTCCGGCGTGCAGCATCCGCTGGAGCTGATCGACGAGGCGCACGACGCGGGGTGGGACGTGCTGCTGGATGCCGCGGCCTTCACGCCCACGAACCGTTTCGACCTCTCGCGGTGCAAGCCCGATTTCGTCGCGCTCTCGTTCTACAAGATGTTCGGCTATCCCACGGGCGCGGGCTGCCTGCTCCTGCGCCGGACCGCGTTCGAGAAGCTGCGCCGCCCCTGGTTTGCGGGAGGCGCCGTGCGCATCGCCAGCGTCCTCGCCGAGGCGGTGCTCCGCCCTCACGACGAGGCGGCCTTCGAGGACGGCACCGTGGACTACCTGAACCTCCCGGCGGTCCAGATCGGGCTGGAGCACCTGGAGCAGGTGGGCATCGACCGGGTCCACGAGCGCGTCCGATGTCTCACGGGCTTCCTCCTCGAAGGGGTGGAAGCCCTGAAGCACTCGAACGGGCGCCCGGTCGTGCGCGTGCACGGCCCGACGACGCTCGACGACCGCGGGGCGACGGTGGCGTTTAACGTGATCGACCGGAACGGCGTCCCCCTCGACATCGCCGACGTCGAGGAGCGCGCGGGCCGCGCCGGCATCTCGCTTCGCTCCGGCTGCTTCTGCAATCCCGGGGTCGGCGAGGTCATCTACGGCCTCACCGCCGAGCAGATCGAGGATCTCTTCCGGGAAGAGGGCCTCACCTTTGACGGCATGCGCGCCCGCGTGCGGGAGAAGTGGGGACAGGAGGTCGGGGCCACCCGCGCCTCGCTCGGCGTCGCGACCAACTTCGCGGACGTCTTCCGCTTCCTCCAATTCCTCCAGGAGTTCCGCGACCACGACTCGGCCCCCGGCGGCCGGAATTCCTGACCCGGTGTCCGGCCCGAGGCGCGAGGCGTCCGGATCGTCCGGCCGCGGCGCCGACCGTTTCTCGCTCGTTCGCTTCGCCGTCGATCATCCTCGCCTCGTCCTGGGGATCACGGCGCTCCTGACGCTGCTCTCGCTCGTTCCGCTCCCGAAGATCCGCACGGATACCAATCCCAAGAACATGCTCCCTCCGTCGGCGCCCGTGCGCGTCCGGAACGCGGAGGTGGAACGGACGTTCGTGCTGCGCGAGGACATGATCGCGGTCGGGATCGAGAATGATGCCGGCGTGCTTCAGCCCGCCACGCTCGGGAGGATCTACCGGATCACGCAGGCCATCCTGGCGCTCCCCGGCGTCGTCTCCGAGGACGTCACCAGCTTCGTCACGATCACGAACGTGCGGAGCGAGGCGGGGACGGTGTACGTGGAGCCGCTGATGCCCGAGCCCCCGACCACCGCCGAGGGGATCGCGCAGCTGCGCCGGAAGATCTTCACCAACCCGCTCCTCCTGGACCGGATCGTCTCGCGGGACGGCCGGATGACCGCCATCTTCGTTCCGATCGAGAAGGGAGCGAACGGCAAGGTGATCGCGGACCAGATCCGGGAGATCCTGGGCCGGGAGCATGGGCCGGAGCGCTTCTACGTGGCCGGGGATCCCGTGGCGCGCGACACGTTCGGCGCGGAGATGTTCCGGCTGATGGCGGTCTTCTCGCCCATCGCGGCGCTCGTGATGTTCGTCGCGATCTACCTCATGTTCCGGAGCTTCCTCATGGCCGCCTCGATGCTCGCCGTGGCCATGGTGGCGATCCTCTGGAGCATCGGCACGCTGGTGGCGCTGGGCTTTCCGGTGCACATCATGAGCTCGATGAGCCCGGTCTTCCTGATGGCGATCGCCACCGACAGCATCCACATCTTCAACGAGTTCTCGTTCCGACGAAGGGAGGCGGCCGGGCGCCGCGAGGCGGTGCTCGCCACGATGGACGCGGTCTCGCGGCCGGTGCGCTACACCGCGCTCGCCACCGCGGCGGGGTTCGCGGTGCTCCTCTTCATGACGATCGTGCCGGTGAAGGTGTTCGGCGGGGTGATCGTCTTCGGGACGCTGGTGCTGCGGCTCTTGTCGTTCAGCTTCATTCCGGCGGTGCTCATGCTTCTGCCCGAGCCGCAAGGGGCCCGCGCGGTGTCGCCGTCGGCTTCGGCCCCGGCGGCGGCCCCGGGAGCGCTTGGGCGCTTGGTGCACGCACTGACCGCCGCCGGAACCCGGCGCCCGGGCCTGGTGCTCGGCGCGCTGTTCGTCGTGCTCGCGCTCTCCGTCGCCGGCATGACCCGGATCGTCGTGAACAACAACATGATCGGCTGGTTCAAGCCCTCGAGCGAGCTGCGCCGGGCCGACCACGCCGTGAACGCGGCCCTTGGCGGAACGTCCCTCGCCTACATCGTCGCGACGTCCAGCCGGCCCGAGGGGTTCAATTCTCCGGAGGCGATGCGGACCCTGGAGGCGCTCCAGGCCCGGCTCGCGAAGCTCCCGGTCGTGGGGAAGACGACCTCGGTCGCCGACTACGTGAAGCGGATCAACCGCGAGCTCAAGGGGGACGATCCGCGCATGGAGACGATCCCCGACGATCCCGAGGCCGTGGGGCAGTGCCTCTTTCTCTTCAGCTCCTCGGCGCGCTCGACCGATCTCGTGAATGTGGTCGACGACACCTACACGAAGGCCAACGTCTGGGTGCAGCTCAAGACCTGGGACGCGAGCGCGATGCGCGAGGTGCTCCACGCCGTCGACGAGTTCAAGAAGAGCGCGCCGCCGTGGATCACCTTCACCCCCGCCGGCATCGCCTACTTCAACCTGGTCTGGAACGACGAGGTGCTGGGCGACATGATCCGCGGCTTCGCGCTGGCGCTGATCGTGGTCTTCGTGATCCTGGCCGTGAACTTCCGGTCGGTGCGGTGGGCGCTGGTGGGCTGCGCGCCCCTCCTGATCACGATCCTCATCATCTACGGCGCGGTGGGCTGGTCGGGGAAGCAGTTCGACATGCCGATCGCGGTGCTCTCCTGCCTCTCGCTGGGCATGGCGGTGGACTTCTCGATCCACTTCATCGGGCGCTTCCAGCAGCGCCGGGCCGAGGCGCCGTCGGAGACGCCGGCCGAGGCGCTCCTCTGGACCGCCGAGCGGCCGGGGCGCGGGATTCTCCGGAACGCGGTCCTCTTCGCCGCGTCGTTCGCGGTGATGCTCTTCGCCCCGCTCACCCCCTACGTCACCGTCGGCGCCTTCATCGTCGCGATGATGCTCCTGAGCGCCCTCCTCACGCTGCTCCTCGTGCCGGCGCTGATCATGACGTTCCGGGGGACGTTGGCCGCCCCGCGGGCGCCAGCTTCATGACCGGCTGCCTCCGGAGCTGCCTTTTCGGGCTCCACGTCGGGCCCGGCGTGTTAGACTTGATGGACGACCGCTCAGGCGTTGTCCCGGGCCGTCGGCTCCAGCCGGCCAAGTCACGATTTTGCATCATCTTGGAGTCGCATGATCCCTAGCGCCTTCCGTTCCTTCCGACGCTCTCTCGTCCCGGTTTCGCTCGTCCTGGGGATCGCCGCGCTCGGCATGGTCCCGCTCTCCATCCCAGCGGCGCGCGCCCAGACCGCGCCCAGCGGGACCGACATCATGTCGCGCATGAATCAGGCTTTCTACTATCCGGGCAACAGCTTCCGCACCAGCGTGAAGATGGAGCTGGGCGGTCCCGGCACGCCGGGACGCGAGCGGATCATGAGCCTCCTCCGCCTGAACACGGGCGGGAAGGGGGAGCAGCGCTACCTCCTCTACTTCCACAAGCCGGGCGACGTGCGCCGCATGTCCTGCATGGTCTGGAAGCATGTCGACCTGCCCGATGAGCGGTGGATGTTCGTGCCGATCACGGGGCAGGTGGTGAAGGTGCTCGCGCCCGAGCGCTCGAGCTTTATCGGCTCGGACTTCATGCGCGAGGACCTCTCGGGACGCGACGTGGACGCCGACCGGCACACGCTGGTCCGAGAGGAGAAGCAGGATGGGCGGGACTGCTACGTCGTGGAGAGCCTCCCCAGGAAACCCGTCGATTTCAGCAAGTACGTCACCTGGGTGGATCGCGAGACGTCGCTCCCGCTGCGGCAGGAGTACTACGACAATCGCGGCAAGCTGGGGCGCGTGTTCACCGGGACGCAGATCGAGCGGGTCGCGAGCGCGAAGAACCCCTCCGTCTCCTACCCGACGATCATGGACCGCACGATGAAATCGATGTCATCGGGGCGATGGACGCGGGTGATCTTCAGCGAGGCCGTTTACGATCCGCCGCTCCAGCCCGGCGATTTCTCCGCCGATCGCATGCGCACGCCGATCGGCGACTGGCTTCCGGCTCAGGGCAAGGCGGTCTCTTCCGCCAGGACCGGCTCCGCCGGCGCGCCCGAGGTGGCCGAGCGCCGCACGCCGCGCGCGAACCCGCCGTAGGCCTTCCGCTCCTCCAGCCTGCAGGACCAGACCAGCTCTCCCTCGTGCACCGTCATGTCCGGGCACGCGTCGCACATGTTCATCCGGCCGTCCGCCAGCACGTCCACCGGCTGGATGATCATCACCGATTGCAGATGGAGCCGGGGCAGGGGACGGAGCGGCCGGCGCAAGGCGCCGCCCAGGTAGCGGGCCATCCCCTCGCGCATTCCGCGGTCGAAGAGCGCTCCCGTGGCCGTGATCGAACGCCCGTGCCGCAGCGTCGAGGGGGGCGCGTACGCGAGGAAGCGGCCGTGCCGCCAGTGATGCAGCACCTGCGTGGCCTCCATGAAGCGCGGCCCCGCGTAGCCGACCACCTCGTCCCGGGTGCCCACGTAGGTCGTGAGGAGCCACTTGAGCGAATCGGCCCGCTCGGTGCCGTTCAGGTAGGCGCAGGGGGCGAAATCGGGGAAGCGCTTCCGGATCTCGGCGACGACGTCGCGTGACGAGATGTCCAGCCGCGCCTTCCCGGTGGGGCGGCTGTAGACCAGGTCGTTCATCGGGACCTTTCGGTCGCCCACCCAGAAGTCCATGTCGTCGCCGAACGCTCCCGACGCCTGGCGGTAGGCGATGAACACCACGACGTGCACCTTGTCGATGTTCTTCCGCGCCCACGCCACCACCTCCGGCGCGTAGGGCAGCGTGTCGTCGTAGACGGTCGCGTTGAAGGCGACGGAAATCCCGCCCACCCTGGCCACGCGCTCGGCGAATTCCTGTCGCAGGGCATTCAGCTCCGCCTCGGTCTTACCCTTCCATCCGGGCCGCCCCTGCTTGCTGTCGATGTGGAACGTGAACCCGACCAGGCCGGCGCCCTTCAGCTCGCGCAGGAGGTCGTCGGTGAGGGCGAGGCCGTTGGTGTTCAGGATCGGCTTGTAGCCCTTCTCGCGGGCCAGCGCCACGATCGAGACCACTTCCGGATGGGTGAGCGGATCCCCGCCGGCGATCGATACGCCGTCGAAGGAGCGGTAGCGCGCGAAGGTGTCGAGGTCGGCCTCGATGTCCCGGAGGCTCTTGTGCCCCTGGTACTGGTTGGCGCGGTAGCACCCCTCGCAGTAGAGATTGCACGCCTCGGTCGGCTCGAGCCATGCGATGGGGTTGTCGGGAAGGCTCCAGGGGAGCCGGTAGAGGCTGCGGTGATCGGGATAGCCGTCCATGGATTCCTCCGGGGACCCGTCGCGGTCCGGAGGACGGGTCGGCGTGGGGCGCTAGCGCCCCTTCTCCTTCTGCTTCTTCTCGATGTCGCGGATCTTCAGCCAGAGCAGGATGACGAGGAACGTGACGATGAGGGTCGAGACGGCCAGGCCCTGGCGGCGGAAGCCGTATTCGTGGACCGCCTCCTGTCCCGCTGTGCGCGCCTGGGCGATGATGGCGATGCCGGGGCGCGCGGCTTCCTGCACTTCCTTGACCTTGAAGCTGTGGATCGCGACCCGGGCCTGCACCGCGGATTGATTCACGTCCTTAAGCGAGTAGCGCGCGTCGGAGACGTCCATGCCGAGGTTCTCGGCGCGATCGAGCACGGCCAGCGCGGCGACTTGCCCCGTCGAAAGGCTGTCCAGGACGAGGCGAAGCCGCTGGATGTCGGGCGCCGCCTTGTCGGCGGGCGTGTTCACGTGGCACTGGGCGCAGGGCGACGGCGGGTCGAACGAGACAATCTGGTCGCTCGCCGGCTGCACCTTGTGATTGCCGTGGCACACGACGCATCCCGGGAGCTTCTTCCCCTCGAACACGGCGCGATGCGCGCTCCGCTCGTACAGCTCCTGGTTCATCTGGTGGCAGCGGCCGCAGACGGCGATCACCGACGAGACGCCCGGCGGGGCGGCGCCATGATTGCCGTGGCAGGAGTTGCAGGCCGGCGCGTTCAGGTCGGTCTTCACGAGCAGCGCCTTGCCGTGGACGCTCTGCACGTAGTCGCTGTACTGGCTCGTGGGAATGCCGTATCCGGCCATGTACTTCGCGTCGCCGTGGCAGCGGGCGCAGGTCTTCGGGACGTTCGTCGGATAGACGTTTGCCCGGGGGTCCTTGGCCTGCAGGATCCGGTGGTTCGAGTGGCAGCTCACGCAGGTCGCGACCTTGGGGTCCCCCGCGGCGTGGCGCTTCCCGTGCACGCTGGTCAGGTACTTCTCCTTCTGATCCACGGGAAGCGTGGGGGAGAAGTCGCGCATGTAGGTGGCGTCGCTGTGGCACTTGGCGCAGGTGTCGACCACGTGCGTCGGGTGCACGGGGGAGCGCGCGTCGGTCACGCGCGCGATCTCATGGATGCCGTGGCACGAGACGCACTGGGGCCCCTTGGGATTGCCCGCGAGCGCGTGCCCGTGGATGCTCTCCTTGAAGTCGGCCAGCACGTTGTCCAGCTTGAAGCGGGTCTGGAACGCGTTCCCCGGACCCTGGGCCGGTCCGTGGCATTTCCCGCACATTGCCGGGATCTGGTCCTTCTTCGGGACGCCGGCGAATCCCTTGGCCTTGCTCATCGCGGCGTCCTGGTCGTCGGTCGTGGGATCGCCGCCGTGACATCCGGCGCAGGTCACGCCGACGGCGTGATGGACGTCGTTCTTGTAGGCGGTCGCGGCCGGGGTGTCCTGCTCGACGTGGCAGGCGTAGCACTGGTCGGCAGGCCCCTTCGGCGCGGCGGTCGCGGCGGGAGCCGGAGCCGCGGCGGGGGGCTTCGTCGTGGCGGAATCGGACTGAGCCTGGGCTGGGTGCGCGGCGAGCATCAGCGCGATGGCGAACGCCATCGCGAGCGCGATCGCCGCTGTTCTGTTGCTTCGCAACAGAGACATCATTTCACCCCCAGCGCGGTGAAGATGATCATGAAGAGCACGACCAGGAGGCCGACGTAGGTGTTCACGCGATTGCGCATCCCGCCCGGCGTGCGCGAGTCCCAGAGCGGGACGAGGAACCAGAGCAGGCCCGCGACCCCGAACAGGATGATTCCGACGACCTCGCCGTCCAGCCCCGCGAGCTTCGCGGGGAAATACTTCAGCGCCTGGTACATGAAGAGGAAGTACCACTCCGGCTTGATGCCGCCGGGCGCCGCGGCGAAGGGATCGGCCTTCCTCCCCAGCTCCCACGGGAACCACACCGCCAGGATCGCCAGGATGTTGAGAACGATCAGCCAGAGGAGAAGGTCGCGGAGCACGAAGTTGGGGAAGAAGGGCATGTAGCGCCGTTTCCCCTGGGGCACCTGGTCCCACGACTCGGGCTCGTGCATCCCCTGCGTCTGGATCAGCATCAGGTGCACGCCGAGGATCACCGTGAAGAGGGCGGGGAAGATCGCCACGTGGAGTCCGTAGAAGCGCGTCAGCGTCGCGGTCGAGACGTCCTTGCCCGCGCGCAGGAGCTCCATGATCGGCTCGCCCAGGCCGGGGAGCACCGCGACGATCGTCGTGCCCACCTTCGTGGCGAAATAGGCCAGCGTGTTCCAGGGGAGCAGGTAGCCGCTGAATCCGAACGCGAAGGCCAGGCCCAGCAGGACGAATCCGGAGTACCAGGTCAGCTCGCGCGGACGCCGGAAGGCCTTTGTGAAATAGACTGAGAACATGTGGATGAAGACCGACAGGATGAAGAGGTTCGCCGCCCAGGAATGGATCGATCGGATCAGCCACCCGAACTTCACTTTCGTGACGATGAACCGGACGCTCTCGTAGGCCGTCTTGTCGCCCGGCTGGTAGTACATGAGGAGCAGGATTCCGGTGGCGACCTGCACGATGAAGAGGAAGAGGCTGACGCCGCCGAAGTAGTACCAGAAGGAGCCTCTCCACTCGGGGACCTGCTTGTGGGACGCGAACTCGATCGCCGGCTGGAGATTGAATCGTTCGTTGATCCAGCCGCGGATGCCGCCGCCGTGCGGACTTGCGCCCCGGCTGCCGCCGTGTTCCGTTCCGCCCGCGTTGTCGCTCACGCGCGCATTCCTAGGTCCGGGACACGACGACGTCGTCGCCCTTCAGCGTGACGACGTACTCGGTGAGCGGGCGGGGCGGCGGTCCGGAGACGTTGCGCCCCGTGAGGTCGTACATTCCGTTGTGGCAGGCGCAGTAGATCCGCTGCATGTCCGGCCGGTACTGCACGGTGCACTGGAGATGGGTGCAGACGGCGGAGAGGGCGCGCAGCTTGCCGTCGGGGCCGCTCACGAGAATCGCCGGATCACGCCCGAAGCGGAACACGACCCCCGTGTTCGGCTTCAAGTCCTTCACTTTCGCGGCAACGACGCTGGTCACCTCCGCTTCGCCCTGCGGCGGCGTCTTCAGATACTCGAAGATGGGATAGACGACCGAGCCGAACCACGCGAGGGCGCCGAGACCGAGGAGCTTGTCGAGGAAGGAGCGGCGTGAGATTCCAGGCTTCGACGGCTGATCCATGCAGTTGCCTCCGCTGCCAGGTCGCCGATCCGAACGATGGGAAGGGGATCGCGGGGAAGATGGCACGCTCCCGTTCCCGCGGCAAGAGAATGCGTGGGGCCGTTCCTCCGGTCCAGGTAGCCAATGGGAGTAAACGGCCGTTGCGTCCAGGAATTGGCCGCCGCGTCTACGTCGCCTCCGGGCTGCTACGCAGTGATCCCGCCGAACGCCGCGCCTTTCGTTGGTAGAGGAACGAAACGACGAGGAGCGCCGCGCCGATCCCGAGCGCGCTCACGAAGCGCCAGAACGCGTCCACGCGATCGAGATCCACGAGCAGGAACTTGAGCACCGTGAGACCGAAGAGGACGAGCCCGCTCCAGCGGAGGAACGCCGATCCGCGGATCCATCCGAGGGCGAAGAGAACGACCGCCTGGAGCGTCCAGGCGGCGCTGGTGAAGACCGCGGCCAGCGTGCGCACGGCAGGCCCCCTCGAGCCGAACGCCGCGTCCGACGGGGTGAACGCCGACGCCAGGTGTCCCGCCTCGCGCGCCCACCAGGCCAGGAGAACCAGGTTCGCGACGGCCGTCGCCAACTCGGGGATCCGCCGCTCGGCCGGAGAGAGGCGGTCCCGATGCCGCCAGAGAAGCTCGGCTCCCAGGATCAGAAGGGTAGTGGCGAAGGCGACGATCAACGCCGCCGTGTTGAGGAGCGGCAGATACCCCGCGACCCACGGATCGCGGGCGGCGTGGCCGGTGAACAGCGCGAGCACGGCGAAGCCGCCGGCGAAGTAGCCGACCTGCCGGAGGACCGGCGCCGCGCGGGCGATCGAGAGCTGGAACAGGACGAAGCACTGGATCATCCAGGCGCATCCGGCCAGCGTCACGGCGATCGCTTCGTCGTCGGGGCCGGAGACTTGCGTCAGGAAATGCCGCACCTGCCCGGCCTCGCGCGCCGCCCAGATCATGAGCAGCGCGTTGGCGACGAAGACCCACCCGCCCGGCGCGAGCCGCTCCTCCGGAGCGAGAAGGTCGCGGCGGCGGCCGATGAGATGCGACGCGAGGAGGAACACGCCGATCACGAGCAGGTTGCGCAGCGCGGGGGCGCTGAGCAGCGTCGGCAGGGCGGGCGAGGCCGCCGTGAGCAGCACCCAGAGGAGCCGCATCGCCGCGACGGAGAGGACCGTGTAGGCCAGCAGGCGGAGCCAGGCGCCGCGCGGCCCCATGCCCAGCCAGAGGAGGGCTGCGCCCTCGGCGCACCAGGCGAGCGCGAGGTATTCGGGGAGAAGCCCGCGCTCGATGCCCGCCGCGAGGAAGACGGTCGCGGCCGCGGTCAAGGGACGCCAGAGGTCGCGCTCGGCGCGCCTGCGCTCCAGCCAGATCGAGACCGCGGCGTAGAGGGCGGCGAGCGCCGAGAGAAGGAGCGCCGCGCCCAGCCGATCGGGCGCGACGAGGAACGGCCAAGAGGCGAGCAACAGGAGCATCGGCGCCGATGCGACCACGGCCAGGTCGATCGATCGAACCGGCCGCTCCTCGCGGACGAGCCGCGCGACGGGAGCCAGGCCGAGCGCGACGAAGAGGGCGGAGAGCGCGAGCTGGATGCCCAGGCTCCAGGCGTGGACTCCGGCGTTGGCGCTCCACGTCGCCGTGGTGAGCGCGAGCGACAGGAGGACGAGGCCGCTCCAGCCGACGGAGGCCGCGAGCGCGAAGACGACCACGTTCACGACCGCGAAATAGCCGAGGAGCGCGGGCAGCGCGAGCTTGAACCCCTGGAGCGGGATCCACACGGCGAGGAGCTGCGGCAGGTAGGCCGCGATCACCCCGAGGGTGGCGATGATCGGCTCGCGCCGGCGCAGCCCGATTGCCACCGTGGTCAACGACGTGACCGCGAGCAGCGTGAACGCCACGCCCCCCGCGAAGACGTGCATGCGGAAGTGCCCCAGGTAGAGCGTGATGTAGATCACGCCGAGCCCGACGCCGATGAAGGCGTTCCCCAGGGCCGCGAGGGTGCGTCCGATAACGTGGCCCCGCCACGCGACCACGGCGCCGAGCGCGACGCCGGCGAGCACCAGCACCTCGGGGCCGATCCGCCCGTTCGCGTAGCCCCACACGATCAGGAAGAAGGCTCCCAGGAGGAGGAGCACCGACCCCACGTTCTGCATCCAGATGCCGCCGATCTGCTCTTCCAGGCGTTCCTGTGTCCGCGCCGAAGGCGCGGGGGTGACCCGGCGAGGCGGTGCCAGGGTCGGGATGGCCGTTGGCGGCGCGACAGGGGTAGACGCAACGGCAGGCGGCGCGACCGTAGGCGTCGCGACAGGGGCCGGCGCGACGGGGGTCGGTGCGACAGGGGCCGACTCGAGACCGCCCGCGGCACGCTCCAGACGCGCGATGCGTGCCTTGAGATTGCGGATGTCGCGCCAGAAGATCGCGAAGAGGACGACCGACAGCCAGGGGATCAGGGCACAGATCACAAGGACCGCGATCAGGTACGCGGGCATGCCGCTTTCCTCCGATCGTGCCGCCAGGGAAACCAGTGCAGGGCTGAGTGCGTGCCCACCTTAGGGGAGATCGGACCGAGGCGCCAGCGCTCTCGACCGGCGCGGCTTCTACCTTCGGCTACCTAGTATCCATCCCCCTGGACTCCTACGCTCGGTTCTCCGGCGGTCCGATAGTTGGGCGTGGCCCACCGGACGGAGGAAAGGGGCGGCATGGCCTTGGAGATTCGCCTACACGGTCGCGGCGGTCAGGGCGGCGTGACGTGCGCCAAGATCCTGG
>DASQJL010000032.1 GCA_035631035.1 Candidatus Binatia bacterium
GGCTCCGAATGTCTGCTCGGCTGCATGCTGATTGTGCGCGCGGCACCGGAGGCGCAAGCCATCCACGTGGGACATGCCGCCGCGAGCGAACGGCTCGATATGGTCGAACTCGAGGAAGCGGCGGGACGCGCACCGATACCCGTCCGCGCTCACGAACGTGCACCTGCCCCCGTCGCGCTCCCACACCGCGCGCCGGACCTGGGTCGGAATGTGGCGCGTCCCCGCGTGGCGCGTCCGCCTGGGACGAACGAGGACCGTCCGGACTTCGCCTGCGGCGTCCGACGTAGTCCGGCCGGCACCCAGCTTCCGCTTCTCGAGCCGCGCAATCAGCGCGTCGAGCGCGCGATCGAGCACCTGCGCCACGTCGCCGGACGGAACCGCATGGCTGAGCAGGGCTTGAGCATGACGAAGCTTGTCGTGGGTGCTGCGGTCGATGGTGACCCGCACGAGGTAGCGTTCGGCATCAACATGCCCTGGGGCATGTTCGCTGCGGTCATGATCCTGATCAATATGCCCTGGGGCATGTTCACCGCGGTCATGATCCCGATCAACATGCCCTGGGGCATGTTCGCCGCGGTCATGATCCACATCAACATGCCGCGGGGCATGCACACCCAGTCCCAAGTCGACATGCCCTGGGGCATGTCCATCGAACAGACTCGCATCCGCGAATCCCGGCCGACCGATCCCGGTGCCCACGGGCCGGATGACTGCGGCGGCTACAGGCGGCCGAAACGCCGGGAACCGGCGCGCCAGGTAGGATTCGATCTCCGACTTGCGTCGATGCGTCGCGGCCTCGATCAGCTCGTCCGCGTTCTCCGGCGTGATGTGCGGTGCCAGGAGCCACACCGCGGAGAGATGCATCCTGCCTTCCGCGAGCGCGTCGAAGAGCGCCGGAACCCGGCGGGCGGCCCGGGCCGCATGAATGCGCTTCGAGGCCGAGTCTTCAGAGAACCGAAGACGATCGACGCAGTAGGCAAACATGGACGCGCAGCCCTCGGGGACATACGCGCGCCGGAAATCGACCTCGGCAATGTACGCCAGGAGCATCGCCGTCAGTTCTCGGTCTCGAGTCGCCTGTACCGTCAATCCACGAAGAAGGGCCGCGTCATTGAGGTGGGTCAACGTGTAGTTGCGCATGGTGCCGTCTCTCCTCGGGGCGATGTGTGGCGAAGGCGACATGGGCCGGATCGGACGGGGCAGATCATTTGTATCATGGGGAAATGTGGCGGCGGCCAAGGGCGCAGGAGAGGATCGAAGCGCCTCCGAGTCATTCGCGATGTGAGGGTTTCGATCGGCGCTCAGAACAGTTCTCAAGAGCGCTCGATGCGCGTTGCGAAGCGCGATGGAGAACTCGCGCGAGAGAGCCGCGAGATCTCGTCAAGAATAAATTCGGGCTCATCCATTTTTCTGAAAGTATCGGAGGCGAACTGAGTCAGCATGGAGTCGGGGCTGCCGCAGGCTCATGCGTTGGCGGCCGCATAGACGCGGGGCCGAAACGCGGGGCCGAAACGCGGGGCCGAAACGCGGGCCGAAACCCGGAGCGCAACCGGCGACCCGCTTGCGAAGCCCGCCCCTGGCCTGGCCGCGCCGGGCGGGGCGCCACACCCCACTGGACAACCCCGCCCCCCTCCGCTAGACTTCCCCGCTCGTATCCTTACCGGAGGAACCATGGCCAAGATTTGCGACATCTGCGGCAAGGGCGTGCAGTTCGGGCAGAACGTGAGCCACGCGAACAACGTGACCAAGCGCCGCTGGGAAGTGAACTTGCAGACGGTGCGCGCCACGGTGGAAGGCCGCCCGAAGCGGCTGCGCGTCTGCACGCGCTGCATCCGGACCGGACGGGTCCAGAAGACCATGCCCCAGGCGCAGGCGCTCCGCGCCCGCTCGGCCTAGCCGGGCGGACCACGGCCGAGCCCCGCGGGCTCGCGCCTCAGACAGGCTGCCGCCCAGCGCGTCAGACCGGCTCGCGCGCCGCGCGGCAGCAGCCCAGCTACCGGCAGCAGCCCAGCTACAAACGCAAACGCCCGCTCCTTCCCGGAGCGGGCGTTCGCTTTGTCGGGCCGGGTGACCCCTTCCCTGGGCCGGCCCGGCTCCTCCCCTTCACACCTTAGCGCCGCAAGCGCGGCGCCGCCACCCCTCCCTCCCCCCTAGTCCATCTGCTTCCGAATGAAGGCCGGGACGTCCATGTTGTCCCGGGTGATCGCCCGTCCCCCGAACGGCCGCCGGGCGGTGCCCGGCGGAATCCGGAACGAGGGCCGCCCGTTCGAAGCGGCAGGCGCCGGCTCCGGCGTTTCCACCGCCTCGTCTTCCTCTTCCTCGACCTCATCCAGCGTGGGACGCACCGTGATCGGCCGCGGTATCGGTCGCTGATCCAGCTCGTAAATCTGCGCTGCCGCCGGGGCCGCGACCGCCGCGGGCTGCCGCGCCGCGGAGGGCACGCGCGCCGCCATCGGGATCGTCGCGGGACGCATCTTCGCCTCGGCCCGCCCGAACCCCGTCGCGATCACGGTGATCGAGAGGCCGTCGCCCATCCGATCGTCGATCACGGCGCCGAAGATCACGTTCGCCTCGTGACCCGCCGCGTCCACGACGACCGACACCGCCTCGCTGATCTCGTGCAGCGTCATCGACTCCCCGCCGGTGACGTTGACCAGCAGCGCCTCGGCCCCGGAGATCGAGATGTCGTCGAGCAGCGGGCTCGACACCGCCGACTGCGCCGCTTCGTAGGCGCGCGTCGGGCCGGTCGCATACCCCGCGCCCATGAGCGCGTTCCCCCGCTCGGCCATGACCGTCTTCACGTCGGCGAAGTCCAGGTTCACCAGACCCGGGACCGTGATCAGGTCCGAGATCCCCTTCGTGGCGTGGTGCAGCACCTGGTCCGCCGTCTTGAACGCGTCGCGGAGCGGCGTGTTCTTCTCCACGATCGCGAGCAGCCGCTGGTTCGGGATCACGATCAGCGTGTCCACGTTCTCCCGGAGCTCGCGGAGCCCCTCCTCGGCCGACTGCGCGCGCCGCCGTCCCTCGAACTCGAAGGGCTTGGTGACGACGCCCACGGTCAAAGCGCCGAGCGAGCGCGCGATGCGCGCCACGACCGGAGCCGCGCCGGTGCCGGTGCCGCCGCCCATGCCGGCGGTCACGAACACCATGTCCGAACCGGAGAGCGCCTCCTGGATCACTTCCTCGTCCGCTTCCGCCGACTGGCGCCCGACCGCGGGATTGGCTCCCGAGCCGAGGCCCTTCGTGATCGCGGTGCCCAGCTGAATCTTCCGCGGACAGCGCGACTGCACCAGCACCTGCGCGTCCGTGTTCGCCACGATGAACTCCACGCCCGTGAGGCCGGACTCCATCATGCGATTGACCGCGTTCCCGCCAGCGCCTCCGACGCCGATCACCTTGATCGAGGCTCCGGACCGCTCCCCACCCTCATCGACCAACTCGAACATCGTCATCCCCTCCCTGTTGCGTGTCCGCCGGTGCCTCCGGTCATCTCCAAAGCCCAGCTCCCCCGAACCCTCACGTCTAGACCAGCTCCTCGATCCAGCGGCGGATCCCGACCGAGATCCGCCCGAACAAACCCTCTCCGGCGACGTGCGGGCTCGCGTCGTTCCAGAACGCGTGCTGCGCCAGCCCGACGCCCGTCGCGAACCGCGGATCCGAAACCGCTTCGACCATGCCCGTCACGCCGGTCGGAATGCCCCGTCGCACCGGCAGGTCGAAGACCTGCTCCGCGAGCTCCGGCATGCCGGGAAGCGCCGAGGCGCCCCCCGTCAGCACCACGCCGGCGCCCAGGAGGTCGGCGACATGGCTCTTCCGGATCTCACGGTTGGCCATCGCGAAGATCTCCTCCACGCGCGGCTCGATCATCATGGCGAGCATGTGGCGGGAGATGTCCCGGTCGGGCCTCCCTCCCACGCTCGGCACCTTCACCGTCTCGTCGGGGCGCACCATGGAGGTCAGCGCGCACCCGCTCCCCAATTTCAAGATTTCCGCCCGCTCCACCGGCGTGCGGAGGCCGATCGCGAGATCGTTCGTCACGTTCGATCCGCCCAGGCCGATCACGGCCGTGTGGCGGATCGCGCCCTCGAAGAAGACGGCGACGTCGGTGGTCCCTCCTCCGATGTCGAGGAGCGCCACCCCCAGGTCCTTCTCATCGGGGGCGAGCACCGCGTTCGCCGAGGCGAGCGGCTCCAGCACCAGTTCCTCGACGTGCACCCCGGCGCGCTCGGCGGCGCGGATCACGTTCCGGCATGCCGCGGCGGCGCCGGTGATGATGTGCGCCTCGGCCTCGAGCCGCACGCCGCTCATCCCGACCGGATCGCGGATCCCTTCCTGGTCGTCCACGATGAATTCTTGAGGAAGGACGTGCAGGATCTCCCGGTCGGCGGGAATCGCGACCGCCTTGGCGGCTTCGATCACGCGCGCCACGTCGTTGGGGCGGATCTCGGCGTCCTTGCGCGAGACCGCGATGACCCCCCGGCTGGTGAGGCCCCGGATGTGGTCCCCGGCGATGCCGGCCCACACGCTCTTGATCGATCGTCCCGAGACCCGCTCCGCCTCTTCCAGCGCGTGCTGGATCGAGCGCACCGTCTTCTCGAGGTTCACGACGACGCCGCGCTTCAAGCCGTCGGACGGGGCGGTGCCCACGCCGATGATGCGCAGCGACTCGCCGTTTTCGTCCGGCTCGGCGACGATGACGGTGATCTTGGTCGTCCCGATGTCCAGTCCAGCGTAGATCTTGGCTTCCATTCCTCCCCTCCCGGCGCCCCTGGCTAGACCTTGGCCCGCGGATCCACGCCCGTGCGCGCGCCCGTCGAGCTGTCCGGGCCGCAGCGCACCACGACCTGCCCTCGGTACCGCGCGTCCATGACGAGGACGCGTCGGTCTCGTTCCCTGACGTCCCGGAGCGTGGCGGCGACCGCGCGCATCGCGGCCAGCGTCACCCGCTCGGGGTCGACGACGATCGGTATCTGGTCCCGCGACGTGCGGAGCACGGCACGCGCCGGCGCATCGGACGCGATCTCGGAGATCTCGGAGACCAGCCCCACCTCGGGCGCCTCGAGGAGTGCCACCAGGCGGAGCAGGTCCTGCATCCGCTCGCCCGCGAGCTTGGAGCCGGGGGCGGCGGGACGGAGCTTCAGGCCCGTGATGATCGGACGGTCGGCGACCAGGCCGCGCTTCAAGGGCGAGAGCACGGTGCCGTCGGCGTCCACCTCGAGGAGCGATCCCGCGCTCACGAGCACGAAGGTCCGCCGCTCGGTCACGCGCACGATCAGCTTGCCCGGCACGCGCGCCACCTGCGCGCGCTCCACGCGGGCGTTCTTCTCGATGGCGGCCTCCACCCGCGCCGGGTCGACGAGGAGGAGGTTGTCCCCCACGCGCGCCCCGGCCTGGGCGACGCTCGACCGGATCTCCTCCGGAGCCAGGTAGAGGAGCCCGCTCACCTCGATCGACCGCACCTGGAAGGGCTCGAGCGATCCCAGGGCGCGCGCCGCGGGCTTCACGGCGAGCGGTGCCGTGACGGCGGCGAGCGCGCTCAGGCCCAGGAGCATCACGATCCTCCGGCGGCGCCGCTTCAGCGCCGGCTTCTTCCAGGAGGGGAGCGACCGGTAGCCCGCTCTCACGCGCGCCCCGCCGCGGCGGGGGCGTTTTCCCCCTCCGCCAGGATGATCTCGCCCACCTTGTAGACGTCGCCCGCGCCGATCGTGAGGAAGAGGTCCCCCTCGCGCACGAGGTCGCGCGCGGCGCGCGCCGCCTCGTCGTAGTCGGCGGCGTAGCGCACCGTGACGCCGCTCCCGCCGCGGATCCGCTCGGCCAGCGACTCCGCCGTGACGCCCGGGATCGGCGCCTCGCCCGCGGGATAGATCGGGAGGAGCACCAGCTCGGCCGCGCCGCGGAACGCGGTCGCGAATCGGTCGGCCAGCGCGTGCGTCCGCGTGTAGCGGTGCGGCTGGAACACCGCGACGATCCGCCGCTCGTAGGTCGCGCGGAGCGCGGCGACCGCGGCCTCGATTTCCGTGGGATGGTGGCCGTAGTCGTCGATCCAGACCGCGCCGAGGAGATCCCCGCGCCGCTCCAGCCGCCGCCCCACGCCGGCGAAGCTCCGGAGCGCGCCGCGGATCGCCGCGATCGGAACGCCCAGCTCCCAGCCGACCGCGAGCGCGGCGAGCGCATTCCGCGCGTTGTGCGCCCCGGCGACCGAGAGCTCGATCGTGCCCTCGGATTCGCCGCGCACGAGCAGGTCGAACCGGACGCCCGCGGGCCCCACCTCGAGGTTCTTCCCCTCGAAGTCGAGCCCCGGCGTGAAGCCGTAGGTCAGCGCGCGGCGCTTGGCGCGCGCGCGGATCGGCGCGGCGTTCGGGTCGTCGCCGGGCAGGATGATCGTCCCGTAGAAGGGGATCCGGTTCGCGAACGCGGTGAACGCGAGCTGCACCCCCTCGAGCGACTTGTGGTAGTCGAGGTGCTCGGCATCGATGTTCGTGATCACGGCAATCGTCGGCGCCAGGAGCAGGAACGATCCGTCGCTCTCGTCCGCCTCGGCCACCAGGAAGGGTCCCTGCCCCAGCCGCGCGTGCGCGCCGACCGTCTTGAGGCGTCCGCCCACGATCACCGTCGGATCCAGGCCCCCGTTGGCGAGGATCTCCCCCACCATGGAGGTCGTCGTCGTCTTGCCGTGCGCGCCCGCCACCGCGACCGAGGTCTTGATCCGCATCAGCTCCGCGAGCATCTCCGCGCGGGGGATCACCGGGATGCCGAGCGCGCGGGCGCGGCGGATCTCGGGGTTGGTCTCGGGAATGGCGCTCGAGACCACCACGACGTCCGCGCCGACCACGTGCATGGCGTCGTGCGTGGACGCGATCCGCGCACCGATGTCGCGCAGCCGCGCGACCGCCTCCCCCTCCTTCGGGTCGGAGCCGGTCACCTCGTAGCCCAGGTTCAGCAGCACCTCGGCGATCCCGCTCATCCCGCTCCCGCCGATACCCACCAGGTGGATCCTCCGGATGCGTCCGTACACGCCTAGCTCGTCCGCTCCGCGGGGACCGCTCCCGCGAGCGATTCGATCGAGGTCACCAGCCGCTCGGCCGCGTTGGTGCGCGAGAAGGCCCGCGCGTTCCGCGCCATGCGGCGAAGCCGCGGCTCGTCCTGGAAGAGCTGGACGATCCGACGCGCCAGGTCCTCCGCCTCCAGCTCGTCGTCCCGGATCACCTCGGCGGCGCCCCGCTCCATCAGGCCCCGCGCGTTCACCGTCTGGTGGTCGTGGGTCGCGTGCGGGTAGGGGATCAGGATCGAGGGCACGCCGCACGCTGTCAGCTCGGCGATCGTCATGGCCCCGGCGCGGCAGACCGCGAGGTCCGCCACGGCGTACGCCTTCTCCATCTGGTCGAGATAGGGCAGCACGTGGACCGGGATCGAGAGCGACTTCACGCGGTCGCGGATCGCCGCCGCCTCGTCCTTCCCCGTCTGCCAGACCACCTGGATGTTCTGGAGCCGCGTCAGGCGCGGCAGCGCGTCCTGGAACGCCCGGTTGATGCTGGTGGCGCCGCGGCTCCCGCCGAACACGAGCAGCGTGCTCCGGTGCGGGTCGAGGCGCAGGAACTCGTAGGCGCTGGTCCGGTCCTGGCGGAGCAGGGATCGGCGGATGGGATTGCCGGTCACCTTCAGGTTGTTCCGCCTCCGGAAATAGTTTCGCGATTCCACGAACGAAATGTGCACCTCGTCGGCGATCAGGTTGAGCCAGCGGTTCGTCGCCCCCGGCACCGAGTTCTGCTCCTGCACCACGACCGGGATGCCCCGCAGCTTGGCCGCCAGCCCCACCGGTCCGCTCACGTACCCTCCCGTCACCACCACGACCTGCGGCTTGAGCTCGCGCAGGAGCGACTGCGCCTGCACGAAGCTCTGGATCAGCGCCACCACCGCCCGCACCGCCCCGAACCCCAGCCGCCGCGGGATCCCGCGCGCGGCGATGGTCCGGAGCGCGAACCCCGCCTGCGGCACCGCCGTGCTCTCGACGCCGCGCGCCGTGCCGACGAACACCACTTCCGAATCGGGATGCCGCCGCCGCCATTCCTCGGCGACCGCGATCCCGGGGTAGACGTGCCCCCCGGTTCCGCCGGCCGCGATCAGCAGGCGGAGCGGTGCGACCCTATCGGACGCGCCGGCGTCCGACTCCGGGCGGCCGGACGACCGCGGGCGTCCGATACCCTGTCTCCATTTGATGGGCGATGTTGAGGAGAACACCGATTACCCCCAAGTTGACGACGAGGGCCGAGCCCCCATAGCTGACGAACGGCAGCGGCAGGCCGGTGGTGGGAATCACCCCGGTCACCACTGCGATGTTCATGGCGACGTAGACCGACAGGTTGACCGTGAGGCCGGCGGCCAGGAGATAGCCGAACCGGTCCGGCGCTCCGGCCGCGACCTTGAGTCCACGCAGGAACAGAACCGAGAAGGCGGCGAGCACGCCCGCCGTTCCCAGAAGACCCAGCTCCTCCCCGATGACCGCGAAGATGAAGTCGGTGTGCGGGTCGGGGAGGAAGAACACCTTCTGCAGACCATGACCCGGCCCGGCGCCGAGGACGCCCCCGGAGCCCAGGGCCAGGATCGACTGCGACACCTGCCAGTTCTTGCCGAGCGAGTCGGAGCGGCCGTGCCCCCACTGGGAGAGCCATCCCTGGACCCGCTCCATCATGTATCCGTTGTGAGAGACGGCGAGCACCGCCACGAGCACGCCGCCGAGGACCAGCAGCGCCAGATGCGAGCGCCGCGCCCCCGAGAGGTGGAGCATGACGAATCCGGTCGAGAGGAGCGCGATCGTGCTCCCCAGATTCGGCTGGAGGAGGATGAGGAAGGCCATGAGCCCGAGCACCATGCAGGCGGGCAGCACGCCCTCGCGGAAGGACGCCATCCGCTCCCCTTTCCGGTCGAGGAGCTTGGCCAGGTAGACGACGCAGGCGACGCGCGCGATCTCGGTGGGCTGGATCGTGACCGTCGCGAGCGAGAGCCAGCGATTGGCGCCGCGCACCGCGCTCCCCAGGGCCAGCAGCGCCCCCAGGAGGAGCACCGTGCCGCCCAGCGCCCAGGGCGCGAGACGCTGCAGCACGTGGTAGTCGGTGCGGGCGACCACGACGAGAAGGGCCGCCCCGATCAGCACGCGGACGAAGTGCCGCTTCAGGAAGAAGTACTCCGAGTTGTAGCGGTGCGCCGCGAGGCTCGCGCTGGACGAGAAGACCATGACGAGTCCCAGCGCCACCAGGCAGACCACCGGAACGAGCAGCTTGAAATCGGGGCGGCGCGCGCGATCCAGGGCCACGTTCACGGCTTCACCCGCGCGGGGTCCCGCTGCAGCGCGTGCACCGCCGCTTCGAAGCGGGCGCCGCGCTCCTCGAAATTCCGGAACATGTCGTACGACGCGCAGCCCGGCGACAGCAGCACGACCCCGCCGGCCGGCGTCTCGTTGCGCGCCATGCGGACCGCGTCCTCGAGCGTCGCCGCGCGCTGGGCGGAAACGTGCGGCCACGCCCGCTCGAGGATCGGCGCCGCCTCCCCTACGTAAAGGGCGCGGCGCACCTTCTCGGCCACGAGCGAGGCGATCGCGGCGAAGTCGCCGTTCTTGTCGCGTCCGCCGGCGATCAGGGTGATCGGGGCGTCGCCGAACGACTCCAGCGCGCGCTTCATGGAATCCACGTTCGTCGCCTTGGAGTCGTTCACGTAGCGCACGCCCTCGATCTCCGCGACCAGCGCCAGCCGGTGCGGGAGCCCGCGGAACTGGCGGAGCGCCGACGCGATCGCGCGCTCCGAGATCCCGACGGCGAGCGCCGCCGCTGCGGCGGCCGCCATGTTCTCGGTGTTGTGCGGTCCCTCGAGCTTCGCCTCGCTCCGCTTCACGATCGTCCCCTCGCGCCCCTCGAACCGGAAGCGGAGCGCGCCGCCCTCTTCCCACACGCCGTCGGCGGTGGGATCGGTGAAGCCGAACCAGAGCGGCCGCGAGCGCATCGGGGCGAGCAGCGAGACGAGGAGCGGGTCGCCGAGCGGCTGGACCCGGTAGTCCCGCTCGGTCTGGTGCGCGAAGAGCCGCGCCTTGACCGCGGCGTAGCGCTCCAGCGTGCCGTGGCGGTCCAGGTGGTCGGGCGTCACGTTCAGGATCACCCCCACGTCGGGACGGAAGCGCGTGCAGGTCTCGAGCTGGAAGCTGGAGACCTCGACGACCAAAAGCCCCTCTTCCGGCACCGACTCGGCGCGCTCGGAGAGGGCCGTGCCGATGTTGCCGAGCACCTCGGTCGGCTTGCCCGCGGCGCGGCCGAACGCGCCGAGCAGCTCCACCGTCGTGCTCTTGCCGTTCGTGCCGGTCACCGCCACGATCGGCGCCTTCGCCACTGCGAATCCCAGCTCGATCTCGGCCGCGATCGGGATGCCGCGCCGCTCCGCCTCGCGGAAGAGCGGCAGGTCGAGCGGGACGCCCGGGCTCACGACGACGAGGTCGCGCCCCTCGAGGGCCGCGGGGTCGGTGCCCCCGGCGCGCAGCTCCACGCCCAGCGACTCGAGATCGGCCGCGTCGGGCGAGAGCTCCTCGGCGCGCCGGCGGTCCACCGCGCGCACGGAGGCGCCGTGGCGCCGGAGCAGCCGCGCCGCGGCGATGCCGCTCCGCGCCAGTCCCACGACCAGCGCCTTCGATCCGGCGAACCAGGGTTCCGTCGTCGCGCTCATTGCAGCTTCAGGGTGCTCAGGGCCAACAGCGCGCAGAGGGCGGCCGCGATCCAGAAACGGACCACGACCCGCGTCTCCTTCCAACCGCTCAGCTCGAAATGATGATGCAACGGAGCCATCTTGAGAACCCGTATCCCCCACAGCTTGAAGGAGACCACCTGGGCCATGACCGAGAGCGCCTCGATCACGAACACGCCGCAGACGATGGCCAGCAGGAATTCCCGCTTGATGAGCACCGCCACCGTTCCCAGGGCCGCCCCCAGGGAGAGCGAGCCCGTGTCCCCCATGAAGACGTCGGCGGGGTGGCAGTTCCACCACAGAAACCCGAGCGTGGCCCCGATGATCGCCGCGCAGAAGACCGCGAGCTCCCCGGTGCCGGCGATGTAGGGCACCTGGAGGTACTGCGAGAACTTGACGTGCCCCGTGATGTAGCACATCCCCCCGAGCGCGACCGCTCCGAAGGCGGCGAGCCCCGCCGCGAGGCCGTCCAGCCCGTCGGCCAGGTTCACCGCGTTCGACGCGCCGGTGATGACCAGGATGACGAAGGGGAGATAGAGCCATCCGAAATCCACCACCGTGCGCTTCAGGAAGGGGATGTTGGTCTCGGCCGGGTCGAGGAGCCCGTGCGCGGGATAGAAGAAGACCGCCGCGAAGACCCCGATCCCCAGCGTGATCTGGCCGGCCAGCTTGTAGCGCCCGAGGAGCCCCTTCCGGAAATTCTTCACGACGCGCAGGTAGTCGTCGATGAAGCCGACCGTCCCCATCCAGATCGTGGCGATGAGCGCGATCCAGACGTTCCGGTTCGAGAGATTGCCCCAGAGCAGCGTCGTCACCGCGATCGAGATGACCATGAGCACGCCGCCCATCGTGGGCGTCCCCGCCTTCGGCAGATGGCTCTGCGGCCCGTCGTCGCGCACCTTCTGGCCGATCTTCATCGCGCGCAGCCTCCGGATCACCGGCGGACCCAGGAAGAGCGCGATGAAGAGCGCCGTCGCGAGCGCGTAGGCCGCGCGAAACGTGATGTAGCGGAACACGTTGAACGGCGCGAAGTGCTCGTGCAGGGGATAGAGGAGGTGGTAGAACACCCGTCAGTCCCTCCCCGCCCCGGCCTGGGCGCCCGCGGCCTGAAGCGCCTGCACCACGCGCTCGAGGCGCATCCCGCGCGATCCCTTCACGAGGACGAGATCGCCCGCCCGGGCGTCCGCCGCCACCGCGGCGGCCATCGCGTCCACGTCCTCGAAGCGGCGGATCCGCGCCGCCGCCACGCCCGCGGCCTTCGCCCCCCGCTCGATCGCCGCGGCGAAGGAGCCCGCGACGTAGAGCCAGGCGTCCGCGGGCACCGCGCGGCCGACCGCCTCGTGGAGCGCCTCGCTCCCGGGACCCAGCTCGAGCATGTCGCCCAGCACCGCCCGACGCGCCCCGGGGACGGTCACGCCGCCCAGGATCCCCAGCGCCTCGCGCATCGAGGCGGGGTTTGCGTTGTAGGCGTCGTCCAGCACGGAGATGCCGCCGGCGCGCAGGATCTCGAGGCGGTGCTTCGCCGGTCGTAGCGCCGCCAGGGCGGCGAGCGCCGCGTCGCGCGGCACCATCAGCTCGTCCCCCACCGCGATCGCCGCGAGCGCGTTCCGCACGTTGTGCCGCCCGAGGAGCGAGAGCCTTCCCTCGCTGCCGTCCTCGAGGGTGAAGCGCGTGGTGCCGTCCTCGCCCACGGTGACGCGCGTGGGGCGGAGGCCCGCATCGGGATTGTCGAGCCCGTAGGTGGTCTTCCGCACGATCCGCTCGCGATTCATCGGGTAGAGGAGCGGGTCGTCGGCGTTCAGGACGAGGAGCCCCTGCGTCGGCAGCGCCTCGGCCAGCTCGCTCTTCGCGCGCGCCACTTCCTCCACCGAGCCGAGCTGCTGCAGGTGCGCGGCCGAGGCGTTCGTGAGCACGCCGATCGTCGGCTGCGCCATCGCCGCGAGATCGCGGATCTCGCCGCGCGCGCTCATGCCCATCTCGACGACCAGCGCCTCGTGCTCGGGGCGGAGCCGGGTGAGCGTGAGCGGCACGCCGATGTGATTGTTCAGGTTCCCCACGTTCTTGTGCACCCGGCGCGACGTGCCGAGCACGGCCGCGGTCATCTCCTTGGTGGTGGTCTTCCCGTTGCTGCCCGTGATGGCGACCACCGGGATCCCGGCCCGGTCGCGGCACCACCGGCCCAGCGCCTGCATGGCGCCGAGCGGGTCCGCGACACGGATCACCGGCTTCCGGGTGGCGGCCGCTTCGGGAGGAACCGCGCGGTCGCGGCCGATCAGGCTTCCCGCCGCGGCGCCCTGAAGCGCCGCCGCGATGAACTCGTGGCCGTCGGCGCGCGTGCCGGGGAGCGGGACGAAGAGATCTCCGGCCTGGAGGGCGCGGCTGTCGATGGCGCAGCCCGCGAACTCGACGTCGCGCGGCGCAACGGATGTCGTTCCGGCAGGCGAGGCCAAGGTGCCGTCCACGGCGCGGAGGACCCCCTCCAGCGTGAGCCAGCCGCGGGCGGCGGCGGTCACCCCGAAAACCCCCGCGCCCGGAGCGCCTCGCGCGCCGCCGTTCGGTCGTCGAAGGGGATCGTTCCCGTGGAGAGGATCTGGTAGGTCTCGTGCCCCTTGCCCGCGATGAGCAGGGCGTCCCCCGCCTGCGCCTCGTCGACGGCGGCGCGGATCGCTTCGGCTCGGTCCACGATCGTCGAGACCGACGCGGTGCCGCGGGCGCCCGCTTCGATCTCGCGAACGATCGCCTCGGGGTCTTCGCTGCGGGGATTGTCCGACGTGATGATGACCCGGTCGGCGAGCCGCGCGGCCGCGGCGCCCATGAGGGGGCGCTTCCCGCGGTCGCGGTCGCCGCCGCAGCCGAAGACGCAGAGGATCCGGTGCGGGCCGAACGCGCGCACCGCCTCCAGCGCGCGCTCCAGCGCGTCGGGGGTGTGGGCGTAGTCCACCAGCACCTGGAACGGCTGCCCGGCGTCCACGGGCTCGAGGCGCCCCGGCACCGCGGCGACCGACTCCAGGCCGCGCGCGATCGCCTCGGGGGGCGTCCCGGCGGCGTAGGCCGCGGCGAACGCGGCGAGGGCGTTCGCGACGTTGAACCGCCCCCGGAGTTTCAGGGCGACGGAGACGGAGCCGCGCGGATATCGGATCCGAAGTCTCGTGCCTGCCGGACCGAGCCGCGCTTCTTCCGCGACGACCTCCGCCGCCCCCACGTCCCCGGGGCCGGTTGGGCCCCCTCCCCCGTAGCCGATCGTCGGGCTCTCGGCGCGCTCGCGAATCCAGCGTCCCGCCTCGTCCTCCATGTTGAGGACGCCGGTCATGGTCTTCGTGCGGTCGCCCCGCGTCTCGGCGCGGAAGAGCCGCGCCTTGGCGTCGCGATACGCCTCCATCGTCCCGTGGAAATCGAGATGGTCCTGCGTCAGGTTCGTGAACACGCCCACGTCGAACGCGATCCCGTAGGTGCGGTCCTGCGCGAGCGCGTGGGAGGAGACCTCCATCACCACGCCCGAAGCGCCGCGGTCGCTCCAGCGGCGGAAGAGCCGCGCCAGCTCGGGGGCTTCGGGGGTGGTGTGCGCCGCGGCCTCGTGCTCCCCTTCCAGCTCGTAGCCGACCGTGCCGATCAGCCCGACGCGCTCGCCGCGCTCCTGCAGCGCCGCGCGGATCAGGTGCGTCGTGGTGGTCTTGCCGTTGGTGCCGGTCACGCCGACGACGAGAAGGTCGTGCGAGGGGTGGTCGGTCTCTTCGCCCGCGAGGATCGCGAGCGCGCGGCGGGCGCTCTTCACGCGCACTTCGGGCCAGGCGGCCTCGGGCGTGAAGCGCTCCACGATCGCGGCCAGCGCCCCCTTCTTCACGGCCTCCGGCACGAACGCGTGTCCGTCGGACTTCTCGCCGGAGATCGCCACGAACACGTCGCCGGGCTGAACGGCCCGGGAGTCGTACTGCACGCGCGTCCACTCTCCGGCCGGCGCCCCCCGCATCTCCAGGGCGCCGACGATTCGCGGCAGGGCCGCGGCTTCGCGGAGACCGGAGGCGATCACGTCCCCCGGGGGGACAGCGTGAGGGAGCACCGCGTATCGGGTCGCACGGGGCGCCCGGGCTCGGGATTCTGGTTCACGACGCTGCCCGTCCCGACGACCCGCCCCACCGGAATCGAGAGCGCGGAGAGGCGCGCGACGGCGTCCCGGATCGGGAGGCCGCGCAGGTCGGGCACGACGGCCTCGGCGGGCGACTCGGAGGCCAGCGTGAGCTCGACGACCGCGCCCGCGGGGACCACGGCGCCCGGCGCCGGCGATTGCGCCGCCACCCGTCCCGCGTCGCCCAGGATCTTCGGCGCATAGCCGGCGCGCTCCAGGATCTCCGCCGCGCGATCGGCGGCGAGGAGCCGCACGTCCGGGATGGGATCGGCGACCGGCGCGGGGGCGGAGGCCATGGGAGGCAGCACCGCGGCGGGAAGCGCGATCGGGCCGTGCCCCTGCGCCGCCCACGCGGCCACGATCTCGCGCCAGACCGGCGCGGCGACCGACCCGCCGTAGTAGGCGCCGCGGGGCTCGTCCAGGATCACGAGGCCCACCACGCGCGGATGCTCCGCGGGCGCCATGCCGAGGAAGGACGAGGTGTAGCGTCCTCCGCGATAGCCGCCGGCGGCGGCGTCGAATTTCTGCGCCGTTCCGGTCTTCCCGGCCACGTCGCACCAGGGGAGCGCCGCCTCGGTGCCCGTCCCCGAGACGACGGTCTCGCGGAGGAAGGACCGGAAGGTGCGCGCGGTCTCCTCGGAGATGACGCGGCGCACCTGCTCGACGGGAAACTGGCGCACGACCCTGCCGTTTTCGTCCACGAGCGCGCTCGCCAGCCGCGGCCGGAGCAGCGTCCCTCCGTTCGCCACGGCGGCGTAGGCCATGACCAGCTGAAGCGGCGTGACGAGGACCTCCTGCCCGATCGAGATGGTGGCCAGCGACCGGGCGGACCAGCGCGACGGAGGACGGATCTGGCCCGGCGCCTCGCCCGGCAGGGTCACCCGCGTGGGCTGTCCGAAGCCGAAGAGGCGCGCGTAGCGATAGAGCCGCTCGGCGCCCACCCGGGTCCCGATCTGCGCGTAGCAGACGTTGCTCGAGTGCGCGGTCGCGCGGTGGAACGTGAACCATCCCGTCTCGGGATGGCTGTCGTGAATCGTGAAGCCCCCGAGATTCACCTGCCCATGGTCGACGAAGATCGAGTCCTCGGGATCGAAGACCTTCTCTTCCAGGGCGGCGCATCCCGCGAGCACCTTGAACGTCGATCCGGGCTCGTACTGATCGGCGACGATGCGATTGCGGTGGCCCGTCTCCTTGTCGACCCCCGGGCCGTCCACGGTGGCCATGGCCAGGATGTCGCCGGTATTCGGGTCGACGAACACCGCCATCGCGCTCTTCGCGCCGGAGGTGGCCATCGCCTCGCGCAGCTTCATCACCGTCAGGGTCTGCGCGTCGAGGTCGATGGTGCTCACCAGGCTGGCCCCCGCCTCCGGGAGCTTCACCATGCTCCCCGGCAGCTCGTAGGCCAGCCCGCGCCCGTTCTGGAAAAGGGTCGCCCATCCGGCCGTTCCCTTCAAGTCGCGGTCGTAGACCGCCTCGAGCCCCTCGAGCCCGCTCCCCTCGTGGCCCACGACGCCGACGACCGAGCGCGCCACGTCGTCGAGGGGATAGACCCGTCCCGGCACCGGATCGACGTGCACGCCGCGCGGGAGCGCGCTGGTCGTGAGGGCGAGCTCCTGCTCCGGGCGCAGCTGCTGGCTCACGCGCACGTACATGCGGTGCCGGACGCGGCCGGCGCGGAAGCGGCTGACCGCCTCCGATCCCGCCGCCTTCTTGAGGAACGCCGCCGCGGCCGCCGCGTTCTCGACCTCGCGGGGGCGCACCGAGATCTGGCTCAGCTCGACGTTCTCGGCGAGCGGCCGGAGGTGGCGGTCGAAGATCAGACCGCGCTCGGGCTCCAGGATGACGCGCTGCGTCTGCTGCGCGGTCGCCTCCCGGGCGAGCCGGCCATGGTCCAGCACCTGGATCTGCACCAGGCGGAGGAGCAGCACGGCGAAGGCGAAGATTCCGGCCAGCGCGAGCGCCCGAAGGCGGCCCGCGTCGCGAGGGGTCAAGGGGCGACCTCCGCGTTCACGGGCAGGACCCGAAGATCATCGGGAGTGCGGGGCGCTGCGCGGCGGGCCGGGAGGATGCCTCGAACGAAACGGCCGACGTCTGCCGAAAGGCGCGCCATCGCGCCCTGTCGAGACACCACGCGGGGGAACGGCTGGGCCAGGTCCACGTCCACGAGGGCGTCGGGACCGGGACTCTGGAAGCCCTGCTTCGCCAGGGCCGCGTAGTCAAGGCCCTGGTGGAGCGCTTCCTGGATCGCGAGATCGGAGGAGAGGCGGATCCGGTTGTCCAGCGCGGCCACTTCCTTCCGGAGCCGGTCCTTCTCCATGGCCAGCGCATGGGACGAGGTCACCTGCCAGACGCGCACGAAGAGGAGCGCCGTCACCACGGTCACGCCGATCACCAGCGGGAGCGGCGGTCTCGCCTGCGCCCTCCGCTCGGCCCCGCGCACCCTGCGGAGATAGGCGCTCTTCGGAGCGGTGCGTGCGGGCTCCCGGCGTTCGGCGGGCAGGGCTTCGTCGATCACGGCCACGTGCGTCATTCCATGCCTCCACGGCGTCGCGCGGCGCGCAGGAGCGCGCTCCTCGCGCGAGGGTTTCGGGCCGACTCCTCCGCCGAGGGGCGGATCGGACGGCGCGTGAGCGGCTCCCACGGCGACGCGGGAGCTTCGGACGGGGGGAGCCAGGGATCGAAGGAGCGCGGCGGGGAGAACGCGCGCTTCACCATCCGATCCTCGAGCGAGTGATAGGCGATGACCACCAGGGTGCCGCCCGGGCGGACGATCCGCGCGGCGGCCTCGAGCAGGGCCTGAAGCTCGCCCAGCTCGTCGTTCACCGCGATGCGGAGCGCCTGGAACGCCTGCGCCATCCGGCGCGGGCGCGACGGCCCGGGATAGAGCGGCGCCAGCGCGGCGCGGAGGCCGCCTGTCGTGAGCGGCCGCTCCGTCACTGCGGCGCGGCGGATCACGCGCGCGGCGGTCTTCGCGCGCGGGAGCTCTCCGTACTCGGAGAGGAGCCGCGCGAGCTCCGGCTCGCCGATGCGGCGGATCAGCCGGTCGGCGGTCTCGGAGCGGGACGGATCGAGCCGCATGTCGAGCGGGCCCTCCGCTCCGAACGCGAGCCCGCGGGCGGGGTCGTCGAGCTGGTCCGAGGAGAGCCCCAGGTCGGCCAGGATGCCGTCCACGCGCTCGACGCCGCGCTCCTCGAGCGCCGCCTCGAGCGTGGAGAAGCGCGCCAGGGCCGCGACGAAGCGCGGTGCCATGGCCGGCGGGTTCGCCTGCGCGCGGGCGATCGCCGCGGGGTCGCAGTCGATTCCGATCACCTTGGACTCCTCCCCTCCCAGCGCCGCCAGGATCCTTGCGGCGTGTCCACCACCACCCAGGGTCGCATCGACGTACGTGCCCCGCGGCTCCGTCACCAGCAAACGCACGGCCTCATCGGCGAGAACCGGGACGTGCCCCGGCATCGAATTCGCGGAGGCGCCTACCGCGGGAAGCGGTCCGCTCCCGCCGCGCCGTCCACGCCGCTCCTCGCGAAGGGTCGGATCGGCTCGCGCCGTGCCCGCTCCTCCGGCTGCCACGCCAGCTGGCGCACGACCGATCCCTGGCCCGCGACGTCGAACAGACTGCGCACGTACGGCGACAGGCCGACCAGCCAGAGCGAAGCGCCCCGGTGCCGGTGCCGCGCGATCTTCTGCGCGAACTCCGGAAGCGCGCGGAAGTCGAGGTGGGCGACGTTCTCGAAATCGATCGAGACGACGTCCCGCGGCGAGCGCGCGCGCTCCGCGATCGTCTCCACGACGAGCGCGAGCTCACGGCGGCCCAGGGAGCCATAGAGTCGAAGCGTGGCGGAGGCGAGCCCCGAGGCCGCCTCCCACTGGAGCAACGGCCGCTCGTGCGCGGCCGGGCGTCGTGCGGAATGGAGCGGTGCGATCACAGTAGAAGTTCTCCGGCGATCTCTTCGTAGGTGCGAGGGGAGCTCTGCAGATACTTCTCGAACAGCTCGGGATTCCACAGCTCGAGGTGGTCCAGCATGCCGGCCACGAGAACGTCCTTCTCGAGCTGGGCGTGCGCGATGAGCCGCGGGGGAAGAGCGACGCGCCCCTGGGCGTCGAGCGTCTCGTCCCGCGAGTCGACGAGCATCATGCGCTGGTAGCGGCGGTTGGCTTCGTCGGAGTACGGACGCGCCCGGAGGCGCTCGTCCAGGCGGCGGAACTCGTCGGCGGGATAGAGCGCGATGCAGGTGTCGAGGCCGCGTAGGACCACGAAGGTCTCATCGGCCTCCCCCGAAAGCTGCCTGCGATAGCGCGCGGGAATGCTCACGCGACCCTTGTGGTCGATCGTGTGCGTATAGCTTCCCCGGAACGCCGCCATGCCGCCCTGACCCTCCCCACCAGCTCCGTCCCTGGAGCTACACAGTTCCCCACTTACCCCCACTTCTTGCCACAAGCGGCACTCTAGGCCCCCGGAATCGGGAGTGTCAAGCCGGATTCGCAGAAAAATAAAAAAATTATTCGATTGGGGCGCTTCGGCTTAAGCCTGGGGGGAGAGGGTGGGGAGCGAAAGCGGCGGAGGGGTCAGGCGTCCACGATTCGAGACAGCATTTCGGCGGCTCGGGCGGCCCAAAATTGGCGGTCCCAGGCCTCCCGGAGCCCATTCGGGACTACGGGCCGGGGGGCACCCGCCCGCCACGAGCCGAGGGCGGCCCCCAGCCAGGCCGCAACGCCTTCGACATCCGCCGAGGCGAAGACCCCGGGGTGGCCCGCTTCCCGGAGCAGGTCGGCCGCGGGGCCGGCGTCCAGGATGGCCAGGATCGGCCTGCCGCTGGTGAGGTACTCGTAGATCTTCCCCGTGTAGAGGAACGCGTCGGCGCGGCCGCCGTGCCCCAGGAGCGCCAGCGCGTCGGCCCGGCGCATCGCGGCGAGCGCTTCGAGATGCGGACGCGAGGGATCGAGCGCGACCACGTCGCCCAGGGCGCGGAGGAGCGGATCTCCGGCGGCGATCTCTTCGTTCCCTCCGAGAAACCGCAGCCGGAGCGACCTCGCGAGCGCCGGATCGGCCGCGAGCACCCGGCGCGCCGCCTCGAGCAGCGTGCGGGCCGTGGGGCGATGGGCGAGCTGTCCCGCGTGGAGCAGCACGAACCGGCCCTGGTCGCGCGCGGCGTCCCGCGCCGTGGACTCGAACCGGCCCGCGTCCGCCCGCCTCCAGTCATCGGGGTCGACGCCGTTCGGCAGCACGACGATCCGCTCCGGCGCGAGATCGGGATAGCGCTCGCGATAGAGCGCCGCCATCGCCTCGCTCACGACGGTGATCCGGTCCGCCGCGCGCGCCACCGCGGCCTCGAGCGCGCGATGGCGCGCGTCGTGCCATCGCGACGGAGGCGCGTAGGTGACCCGCCCGACCCAGGGATCGCGGAAGTCGGCGATCCAGGGGAGGCGGAAGCGGCGCTTCAGGGAAAGGCCCGCCACGTGGGCGCTCTCCGGGCTCGACGTGGTCCAGATCGCGTCGACGCCGCCCGCCCGGATGCGCCGCGAGGCCGCGCGCGCTCCGGCGCGGGCCCATCCGACGTAGCCGTCGGGGATCATCACCCAGGACTGCGCGCGCCGGAGCGCACGGAAGACGCCGCGGCGCCGCGATCCCTGCGCCTCCTCGAGGCGGGCCCCACCGATCCCCACGCCCCGCGTGAGCGCGAGCAGACGCTGCGCGGTGAGCGCGCGCACGCGGATCACCTCGGTGCCGGCGGGAATCTCCCCGGCGAGGGAGGGGTCGAGAATCCAGTAGTCGGGATCGCGCACGGTGACCACCGTCGAGCTCCACCCGAGGGGCTCGAGATAGCGGACGAGCTTGAGCGTGCGCTGGCAGCCCCCGCCGCCGAGCGGCGGAAAGAAGTAGGCGAGCCAGAGGAGACGGCGGGAGCCCTCCCCGCCCGCGCGCCCGGCCGGCGACGTCAACGCGCGATCTCCCCGCGCGCCACCGCCCCGGGCCGGGTCGCGGGCGCGCTCGAAAGCGCGGCCATCGCCGCGAGGAGCGCCTCCGTCTCGGCCACGGTGTCGGCGAAGCGGGCGCGGCGCGCGACCTCCTCGCGCGCCCGCGCCGCCATCGCCGCAGCGGCCGGCGCGGTGTCGCGCGCGATCTCGGCGAGGGCGCATGCGACCGCCTCGGCGTCCCGTTCCCCGACCAGGAGCCCCGTCGTGCGATGGGTGATCCACTCCCGGTTTCCCTCGATGTCGGTCACCACCGGGAGGATCTCCGCCGCCATCGCCTCGAGCAGCGACTGCGAGGTGGAATCGGAGCGCGAGAGCGAGACGTAGACCTCGTGCTCGCGAAGGAGCGCGCGGAGCGCCTCCTCCCCCACCCATCCGGTGAAGCGGACGGCGGCGGCGATCTCCAGGCGGCGCGCCTCCGCCTCGAGCGTCCCGCGGAGCGGCCCCTCCCCCGCGATCGTCGCGCGGAACGCGACGCCGCGCGCGCGCAGGATCCCCAGCGCCTGGACGAAGGTCACCGGGTCGTAGAGCGGCGACAGCGTGCGGGTCCAGAGCAGCCGCAGCTCGGGCGCGCGCGCCCGGCGCGCGGCCCAGGTCTCGCGCGGCGCGAGCGCGTCCACGTCGACGCCCCAGGGGCGCGTCCAGACCCGCCCCTCGGGCGCGCCCAGCCGCACCGCCGCGCGCGCGAGCATGTCGGCGTCCACGTGCACGCGATCGGCGCGCGCAAGGACGAAGCGCGCGCGCGCCGCATGGAACGGCGTGCGCGTGGCGTTCACGAGCAGGTCCGATCCCCACGCGACCAGGAGGAGCGGACGGAGTCCCGCGAGCGCCGCCAGGAACCCGTAGTTCGGAAGGAAATGCGCCACCGCCACGTCGGGGCGGAACGCGCGCGCTTCGCGCAGCACGGCGCCCTTGGCGCTCGCATAGCGCAGGGCGCCGATCGGAAGCGGCGCGCCCACGACGGCGCCCGGAAAGGCCGCGCCGGGCGCCGCCTTCGCGGTGAGCAGCCGGACCTCGTGCCCGCGCGCCGCGAGCGCCGACGCCCACCGCTGCGTGTGGACCACCGGCGCGTGCGCGAGGAGGAGGATCCGCACGCGGCGGCTAGGGGCGGAGCCGGCGATGCAGGCCGCTTCGCCGCTCGAGGATCAGCACGGGGCGCCGCGTGGCGCCCCACCCCTCCTTGAACCGGATGAGCCCCTCGGCGTCCGGCGGCGACGCACCGAAGTTGTATTCCAGGTACCCGGCCGCGCACAGGCTCTCCAGCACGTGCGCGATCAGGAAATTGTTCGGGCGGAGGGGCCACGAGGATTCGCGCGAGACGGGAAGCCAGCTCACCGCCTTCCCCTCGTGAAACAGGTGCAGGCTGCCCGCCACCGGCTCCGATCCCCGCGAGACCAGGTGATAGCGCGCGAGGCCGCGGGGCACGAGCGCCTCCGCGATCCGCTCGTAGAGCGAGAGCGGCTTGGGCTGGCCGCCGCGCCGGCGCACCGTCTCGACGGCGATGTCGTAGAAAGCGCGGAGATCCTCCGGCGAGACCGCCGGCCGGATCGAAAGGCCGCTCGCCTCGGCCTGCCGGATGAGCCGCCGGGTCGAGGGGGAGAAGCGCGAGGCGAGATCCCCGAAATCGGTGCCCAGCGGCAGCACGTGCGTGAACGATTCGCTCGCCGCGAGATCGTCGGGGAATTCCGCGGCCGTGCCCTCGTACCACGCCAGCGAGGCACGCAGGACGGCACGGCTCCGGATCCATTCCCGGAAGGCTTCGAGGAGCGCCCGGCGCGCGGCGGGCGGGTCGGGGTGGCCGCGGCGGACGATCGGACCGCCGTACGTGGCGAAGGGCATGGAATCCACGCTGCGCCAGAAGCCGCGCCGCCGCACCAGGGCGCCGAGGCCCGCGGCGTAGCCCGCCTCGTCCTCGATCACCAGCGCCTCCCACCGCGCGTCCTTCCACTCGTCGGTCCAGACCGAGGCCCACGAGGAGGTGTGAAAGATCGACGCCCCGTCGGCCTCGGCGACCATCGCGTCCCATCGCTCCGGGTCGGGAGGCTCGAGGCGGTGGACCTCCATCGCCCTCCGCGCGTCCTGCGCGACGGCGCTCACCGCGTCACCGCGATCCGCAGGGTCTGGACCCTCGCTCCGTCGCGGAGGGTGACCAGGTAGACGCCGGGAGCCGCCGGAGACCCCGAAGCGTCGCGCAGATCCCAGGCCGCGCTGGAGACCGGGTCGACGCGGAAGTTCCGGACGAGGTTCCCCGCGAGGTCGCGGACCTCCCCGGTCACAGCCCCGGTCAGCCCCCCGATCCGAACGGCGCCCGAGGCGCCCGTCGCCGGGTTCGGGTACGCGTAGGCGGCCGCCGAGAACCCGGGCGCGCCTGCCGCCTGCGGATGCACTTCCGATACGCCGTGCGCGGTCGCCACCCAGAGGATCCCCCGCCCCTCGTCCCACGCGAGGCCGCGAACGTCGTCGTCCACCAGTCCGTCGGCCGTCGTGAACCGCTCCATGGCGCGCGACGCGGCGTCGTAGCGCGCGAGCCCCGCCGACGTGCCGATCCACACCACCCCGCGCGGATCGTGCGCCAGGTCCTGCACCGGCACGGCGCCGATCACGTTGTTCACGTCGGCCATGCGCGCCCGGTCCAGGAGTCCGCCCGCGATCACGACCAGCCCCGCCTGCGTGCCCACGTACGCCGTGGTCGTGTCGAGCGCGACGACGGCGAGCGTCTTGGCGCTCGGAAATCCGGTGGCGAAGTGATCCCAGAGATCGTCGCCGTGCGAAGCCGTCCCGCGGCCGTCCCAGCGGTCCACGCCCACGTTGGCCGTCGCGATCCAGCCGACCCCCGCCGGGTCGAACGCAATCGCGCGGAGGTCGTTGCTCGAGAGCCCCGAGCCCCGCGCGGAGCCCTGGGTGTTGAGCGGGGTGAGCGAGTCGACGACGGCGCCGGAGGGATCGAAGACGTAGACCCCGTTCTCCAGCTCCACTCCGGCGCCGTAGACGAGCCCGTCGGGAGCCTGCCCGAACGACCAGACGTTGGTCGGGCCGGGGTAGACCCACGCGTTCGAGTCGGGATCGAAGCGCTCCACCCGGGGCCGCGGCGCTCCGGAGCCGCAGCAGTGCCCGAGCCAGAGATCGCCCTCGCGCGCGGCGAGAATGCCGAACACCGAGGTCGCCTGGAGCGCGCCCCCGGTGCTGGTGTTGCTCACGACGCTCCACGAGACGCCGTCGGTGCGGAGGACGAATCCCGCGGCCAGGCCGGGAGCGATCTCGTTCCCCGGCGTGAACCACGCCTCATGATCCCGCACCGCGACTTTCTGCAGCGACTCGACCGCCGGACCTTCCGTGCCGTAGGGGGTCCAGGCGCCGCCGCCCGCGTCGAGGCGCGCGAGCCCCGCCGACGCGCCGGCCCAGAGCGCGCCGTCCGGCGCCACGGCCAGCGCCCTGGTGCTGCCGAACGGCAGTCCCGAGCTGATGCGCGTCCATGCGCCGGCGTCCCGGCGATAGACGCCGAGCCCGTTCGATCCGGAGTAGATCGTGCCGCCGAAACGGGCCAGCGAGAGGGATCCCCCCGCGTACCCCGGCTCGACCGGCGCGAGCACGCCGTTCGCGAGAGCGCGCGGCCCCGCATCGGTGCCGATCCAGAGCGTGTCCCCCACCGCGAGCAGCGCGTGGACCGCGCCGCCGAACAGCGCGCTCCGGTCCCGCCACGCGCCCGAGGCGAACGAGGCGAGGCCGCCGCCGGTGCCCGCCCAGAGCGTGTCCCCGACGATCGCGAGCGCGCGAACGTCGTCCGAGACGAGCGCCCCCGCGGTGCTCGCGCGCGAGTCGGAGCGGCGAAGCGCCACCCGAGCGTTCGCCGGAGTCTCGGCGAAGAGCGCGACGCCCCCCGAGGTGCCGACCCAGACGCTGTCGCCGCTCCGGAGGAGCGCCTGCACGTCGTTGGAAGGAAGCCCGTCGAACGTGGTGAGCGCGCGCCTCCACCGCCCCGCGGGAGAGCGGCGCGCGATGCCGGCGTCCGCCGTGCCGATCCAGAGATCCCCGCTCGGGCTGACCGCCAGGCAGAGCCCCCGGTTGGAGGGCAGCCCTCCGGGGGTGGCGATGGTCTTCACCAAGGGCCCCGCCGGCATGGCCACCGTGACGAGTCCGCCCGTCGTGGCCGCGACCAGGCTCCCCTGCCATGCGGCCAGCCCGCGCACGTCGTTCGAGGCGACGTGGTTCCTGATGTAGAGGCGGGTGGCGGCCACGGCCTTGCCCGGGACGGCTGCCGCGACGAGCGCCGCCGCGACGAGCGCCGACGCGAGGAGCGCTGCCGCGACGAGCGCCGCCGCGACGAGGCCCTTCGCCGCGACGTGCGGCGCGACGCTCCGCGGGCGCGCGGTCACGACCCCGCCCCGCGGGTCGCGCGCAGGAAAATGCGGAGGTCCTCGGCGAGGGAGAAGCGAGCGAGATAGGCGAGCTCCGCCTCGAGACGCGAAGCGCGCCCGTTCTCGTCGGCCGGCGACACCACGCCGGGACGCACCGATTCGAGCGCAAGGCGTGCCCATGCGGGCACGCCCGCCCAGCGGTCCCGCTCGTACTCGCTGCGTCCCACCCAGCTCCGCTCTCCCGACCAGACGCGCCGCCACGCCTCGCCCGGCGCCAGGCCGCCCCCGGATCGGGCCAGGTGGCGCCTCAGGCCTCCCCAGCGCCAGGGGGCCACGAGCACCGAGAGGAAGACGTCGCTCGCCCGCTTCCGCGCGCGCAGCGAGAGCCCGCGGCTCGGCGCATGCAGCAGCGCCGCGCCCACGGGGCCGACCGCGCGCGCGCCGGAGCCGGGCACGAGATGCGCGAGCGAGCCGGCCCAGTAGATGGCGGCGCCGGAGTCGCGCAGCGCCGAGGCGAGCGCGAGGAGGTAGGGCAGCTCCTCCGCCTCGGGCACGATGCAGACGATCTGGATCCGCTCGTTCGCGACCAGCGCGCGCAGCCGCGCCGCCGCCGCTTCGGGCGCCTCGGACCCGTCCGCCATCGCCTCGGCGTGGAGCGGCTCGAAGCCCGAGGCGCGGGCCCCCTCGAGGGCGGCGCGCGCCGCCTCCATCTCGGCGCCCGATCCGAGCAGCAGCACGCGCCGGAACGCGAAGCCCTGCCGCTTCGCTCCCGCTTCGGCCCCGGCGAGGAGCGAGCGGACGGCGAGGAGGCAGAGCCATTCGAGCGGGAGGAGCAGCAGCACGAGGAGACGCGAATAGCGCGGCGTCTGGAAGAGGAACGTGGTCGCCATGAGCAGAACGCCCGCCTGGAGCACGGCGCGCCCCACCTGGAAGGCGCGGTCGATCGCGTCGCGGAAGGCCGCGCGCCGGTAGAGGCCGTTCCACGCGAGCGAGGCCACGCTCACGGCGATCGCGAAGAAGAAGAGTCCCGAGTAGGCGGCGAGCGGGTAGACCGGCTTCTCGAACCAGGCATCGAGGCCGATCCGGATGCCGTAGGCCGCGGCGCACGCGGCGGTCGCGGCGGCGATGTCGGCCGCGAGCAGCGCCGCCTGGGTCAGCCGCCCGCGGTTCTGGCTCAGCGCGTACACCAGAGCGCTCCATTTCTCGGTGAAGCGCAGGAGACCCGCCGCGTGCGCGCGCAGGGAGCGGGGCCGGGCCTGCGCGCTGGACCTCGCGTACTCGTGAACCATCCGTGCCGTGGGAACGTACAGCACCTCCCAGCCGTGGCGCCCCATGCGCTGGCACCAGTCGACGTCTTCGAAATAGAGGAAATAGCGCTCGTCCATCAGCCCGACGTCGCGCATGGCCCGCCGACGCACGAGCATCGCCGCGCCGATCACCCAGTCCACCCGCCGCAGATCGGCATGGTCCCACTCCGCCATGACGTGATCGCGCAGGACCCGGCTCTTGGCGACGAAGGGTCCGAGCGGCATGCGGCGAAGGAGGAGGGTCTTCCAATTGTAGAAGCGCCGCGCCGAGAGTTGAAGCGTCCCGTCCAGGTTCTGCAGCCGGGGCGCGAGGATTCCCGCCCGGGGGTGGTCCTCCGCGGCGGCGACCAGCGCCTCGATGGCGCCGGGCAGGATCTGGATGTCGGGATTCAGGACGAGCACGTCCCGGTCCCCCACCGCCCGGATCCCGGCGTTCACCCCGCGCGCGTACCCGACGTTCCGCCCGGGAGCGATCACCCGCACGGGCCAGGGCGCGCCGGCGAGGGCGGCGTCGAGCGGCTCCCCCGAGTTGTTCACGACGACGATCTCGGCGACGGGAGCGGGGCGCGCGGCGGCGAGCGAGGCGAGGAGCCGCGCGAGGGCGTCCCCGGTCCGGTAGTGCACGATGACCAGGGCGAGCGCCACGGGAGGCTTAGAGCGCGCCGATCAGGTCGAGCAGGCGGAGTCGCCAGACCATCCATGCCGCCTCGTGGACGATGCGGCGCGACATCTTCGACTCGCCCGCCTTCCGGTCCACGAACACGATCGGGATCTCGCGGATCCGGAACCCCTTCCGCCACGCCTTGAAGGTGATCTCGATCTGGAACGCGTAGCCGTCGGAGCGCACGCGGCTCCAGTCGATCGATTCCAGCACGCGCCGCCGAAAGCACTTGAAGCCGCCGGTCAGGTCCTTCACGCGCATGCCGGTGATGATCCGGCTGTAGACGTTGGCGGAGTAGGAGAGGATGAGCCGCTTGATCGGCCAGTTCACGACGGTGACGCCGTTCAGGTAGCGCGACCCGAGGACCAGGTCGGCGTTCTCCAGCTCGTGCAGGAAGACCGGGAGGCTCTCGGGGTTGTGCGAGAAGTCCGCGTCCATCTCGAACACGGCCTCGTAGTCGCGCTCGAGCGCGTAGCGGAAGCCCGCGACGTAGGCCGAGCCCAGCCCCTGCTTTCCCGCGCGGTGCATCACGTGCACACGCGGGTCGCTCGCGGACGCCTGGTCGGCGATCGCCCCCGTCCCGTCCGGCGAGTTGTCGTCCACGATCAGGACCTCGCACTGGGGCACGTAGGCGAAGATGCGCTCGAGCAGCGCCACCACGTTTTCCTTCTCGTTGTAGGTGGGGACGATGACCAGGGCCTTCACGCCGCCTCCCCCGGCGGGACGGGGGCGGCCACGCGCGCGCGCCGGCGCCCCAGGAAGAGCCCGGCGATCCCGAGCAGCATCGCGGCCGCGGCCGAGGCCAGCGAGATCCGGATCCCCGCCTGGAGCGAGGCGGGAAGGTAGCGGAGCCGGATCCGGTGGACGCCTGCCGGCACCTCGATGCCGCGCATCAGGTAGTTCACGCGCCGGACCTTCACCGGCGTTCCGTCGATCGTCGCGGTCCAGTCGGGATCCCACTGATCCACCTGAACGAGGAGGCCGGGCGTGGAGGTGCTGACCATATAGTCGGACCCGTTCATGTCGTAGCGCAGGCGGATCACCGAATCGGGCGCGGCGGGCTCCGGCCACTTCGGGTAGGGCGGCGGGTCCTGCCACACCGCGTACTGGCCCGGCCCGAGCACCGGCGCCGTGCGCACCATGGCGAGCGCGGCCGATTCCCCCTTCACCGGGAAGACGCGATGCACCATGTAGGCGCGCGGAGCCGTCCCCTTCACCTCGTAGACCTTCACCGGGCCGTCGAGACGCAGGGTCAGGTCGGTCGTCGTGTCGGGGTAGTAGCCGTCGGTCAGGACGTACTTGATGTTCAGGAGCCGCACGATCCGGAGGTTGGCGATGCCGACCGTGTCCATGAAGGCCTGGTAGAGGCGCGGCTTCGCGGGGTGATAGCCCATGATCGACGCGATGCCGAACGCCGAGAAGCGGGTGTCGTCCCAGCGGAGCGGAAGCACCCGGAACTCGGTCGAGTCCTTCTTCAAGAACGCGATCTCGGGCGTCTCGGCGAAGTTCTGCGCGTATTCGTTCGCGCTCCCGATCTGGGGATCCATGATCTTCCGGTCGATCCCCCAGAGGTCGACGGCCGCGACGCCGACGACGAGGAGCGCGGCCGCGGTGCGGGAGAGCCGCCCGCGCGCGTGCAGGGCCAGAACGAAGAAGGCGGCCGCGAGCAGGATTCCGGACTTGAGCGCGTCCAGCGTGGCCATGTCCAGGGCCTGGCGGGCCGTGTCCGGCGTGATGTAGTCGCGCGCTTTCGAGGCGGCGGCGAGGATCGACGGGCCGAGGAGCTGGAGCAGCACCACCGCGCCGACGCCGCCGGCACCCGCGAAGACGGCCCACCGCATCCAGCGGGCTCCGAAGTCGCCGGCGTCGCTCCCCTTCCGCTTCGCGGCGGCCGTGCCCCGCCCCCTCGCTCCCGGCGCGGGACGCGCCGGCGCCGCCGGCGCGCCGGGCTGGCCGAGGGCCGCGTCCAGCCCGAGCGCGGCCAGCACCGCGACCGCGAACTGGACCAGCACCAGGATCATCACGGGAACACGGAACTTGTTGAAGTAGGGCACGCGCTCGTAGAGGAGCTGGTAGAGCGGCGCGAAATGCTTCCCGAACGAGATCAGGAGCGCCACCGCGGCGAGAGCGACCCAGAAGCCGCGCATCGCCCCCCGCGCGCGCGCGGCGCCGTAGACGGCAAGCGCCAGCGGAACGATCCCCATGTAGTTCGGATAGTCGGTGAACGGCATCGTTCCCCAGTAGGTGCGCCCGCCGAACCCGAACATCGAGGGGATGACGAACGTGAGCATCTCCTTGGGATGGAACGACCACGACGTGGCGTACGCGAAGCCCGCGCCCGAGCCCTCGGCCGCGCTGCGGATCGAGAGCTTCGCGTATTCGTGGACGGGCAGGTAGAGGAAGCAGCTCATCCCGAACCCCAGCCCGATCCCGACCGCCAGGCCGGCCAGCGCCCGCGCGGCGTCGCCGCCCCGGCGCGCGCGCGCCGCGGCGATCGCGAGGAAGAGCGCGTAGAGGCCGAGCGCGAGCCACGTGTAGAAGACGATCTGCACGTGGGAGCGCAGGAGCTGGAGGGCCGCAGCGAACGCGAACCCCGCCAGCGCGAGCAGCGAGCCGCGCCGGGCGAATCGGTCGTAGAGCAGGAACAGGAGCGGCAGGTACGCCGCGGTCATGATCTGGCTTCCGTGCCCGAACGCGCCCACCGCGACCAGGTTCGGCGTGAGGGCGAACGCCACCGCGCCGATCAGCGCCGCGTCGGGAGCGGCGCCGAGCGCGCGCGCGAGCAGCACCATCGCCACCGCGATGAGCAGGTAGTGGGCGAGCAGCCAGGTGAGGTCGGGGAAATGGAGCGCGGTGTTCAGGAAGCCGAAGACGGGGTCGAGCGGATAGACGTAGGGGACGAACGCCAGGCTCCCGAAGCTGGGCATGCCGAGGAACTGGAACGGATTCCAGAGCGCGTAGACGTGGCGCGTCTTCAGCGCCTCCATCGCGAACTTGGAGAAGCCGGCCGGGGCCACCGAGTCGGGCGAGACGAAGACCTTCCCGAAGACGAGCGGATAGAAGAAGACGAGAACGATGGCCGACGCGATCGCCGCGGCCATGGCGGTGGAGAGTCCGGCGCGCTTCACGCCGCGTCCTCCAGGCAGACCGACGCGAAGCGCCGGGCGATGGCGTCCCAGTCGTGGCGGCGCGCGAACGCGAGGAGCCCGGCCCGGTCGGGCGGCGCCGCCAGCAGGGACCGCGCCTCGGCGATGAAGGCCTCCGCCGTATCCGCCACGCGAGCCGCGCCGTCCCACGCGTCCACCTCGTCGGTGAAGCGGGTGGCCACGCACGGGACGCCCGCGGCCGCGTACTCGTATAGCTTCACCGGATTCACCGCCTCGGTGAGCGGCGTGCGCCGGAAGGGGATCAGCCCGACCCGGAACGCGCGCACGATGCCGGGCACCTGGTCGTAGGGCTTGGGTCCGGTCCAGTGGAGGTTCGCGTTCTCGCGCGCCGCGCGCGCGAGCGCCGCGGCGGTCTCGGGGTGCGCGGGACCCACCAGGACGACGCGCGCCTCGGGACAGGCGCGCGCGAGCGCGGCCACCAGCGGCACGTCGAGCCAGGAGTGGAGGGAGCCGACATAGCCCAGCACCGGGGCGGCGGGGTCTCCGGGCAACGACGCCGGCGCGACCCGGTCGGGATCGAAGCGCGCCGCCTCGACGCCGTTGCCGATGAGCGTCGCCGCGCGCGCGCCCGCCGCGGTCGCCAGCGATTCCAGCGCGTGCGACGTCACGATGACGCGGTCGGCGCGGCGCAGGAGACGCTCCCAGCGCGGCACGAGCCGCGGTGGAACGGGAGCGAAGTGGAGCGGCGCGTCGATCATGTCGTAGACCACCCGGTCGGGGCGGAGCGCGTCCAGGAACGGCTCGGCCATGAAGTTCTGGACCAGCGCCAGCCGCTTCCGGGAACCGTCACGAAGCCCGAGCGCGCCGAGCCTCTGGAGCTGGAAGAATCCCTCCGCGAGCGGGGACGACCCGACGGCGTACGCCGCGCGGCGCAGGCCGTGGGACCGGGCGTGCAGCGGAAGGAACGGAAAGGAGACGCGGCGCACGCGGGGAGCGGCGTCGGCGGGGCGCATCGCGCCGCGGTGGCCGAGCGTCCAGGGCTCGACGAACAGGACGCGCGCCCGCTCGGGAAAACGGGTCGCGAGCTGCTGAGGACGCTGCCAGAGAGCCGACCAGGGAATGTCACTGAGCCACACGACGTCCCAATCGGGACGCACGGCTGCCTCCGGGGTCGCGCACCTCATAAGCGTATCCGTCCTCGCAACATCATGTCAAGTCGCAGGATGCGACGAATCGTCCAGCCCCCTTCCGAGTCGTTGACCGCTCCGCACCGCTCCCGTAGCTTCCGGCGATGAATCGCCCGCTCCGCGTCGCGATCGATCTCCGCCCGCTCGCCCTCGATTCCGGCGGCGGCGTCGGCCTCCTGATCGCCCAGATCGTCGAAGAGCTCGCGGGGCGGAACGTCGCCTTCACGGGCATCGCCGATCGCGAGCTGCCCCCGGGGAAGGTCCCCGCCGCGATCCCCGTCTGGACCGCGGCCGGGACGGGCGGGCGGATCCGCTGGGAGTCGTTCGCCCTCCCCGGCGTCCTGCGCGGCATCGATCCCGCGCCCGACCTCTTCCATGCGACCTGGAACCACGGCGTGCCCGCGGGACTCCCCTTCCCCTCGCTCCTCTCCCTGCACGACCTGATCCCGTGGCGCGCGCCGCGCTACGTCCCCTGGCCCCGGCCCGCGTGGCTGCATCGCGCGCTCTACCGCCGGGCCGTGCGAACCTCCGCCGGCGCCGCGGCGCGCATCGTCACGCTGAGCGAGGCGAGCCGGCGCGACATCGAGTCCGCGCTGCCCGAGACGCGCGCGAAGATCGAGGTGGTCCCCTGCGCCGTGCCGCGCGGCTTCTCCGCTCCGCCTCCCGAGGCGGTGGCCGCGCAGCACGCGCGCTTCGGCGGACCCTACTGGCTGTATCTCGGCGGGTTCGATCCCCGCAAGGGGGTGGACACCCTTCTCGACGCACTGCTTTCGCTCGAGGCGGGAGGCGAAGCTCTCCCCCCGGTCGTGCTCGCGGGCGCCCTGCGCGGCGACGCGCGCGCGCTCAAGGGCCGCGCCGCGCCGCTGGGCGCCCGGATCCACTTTCCCGGCTTCGTCCCCGACGCCGACCTGCCCGCGCTCTACGCCGGCGCGGCGCTCTTCCTCTACCCGTCGCGCGCCGAGGGGTTCGGCATCCCGCCGCTCCTCGCCATGGCCTCGGGCGTCCCGGTCGTGGCGGCCGACTCCGGCGCGGTCACCGAGACGCTGGGGGGGGCCGGCATCGTCGTGCCCCCGGGCGACGCCGCGGCGCTCGCGGCGGCGCTCCGGGCCATCCTTCGCGATCCGGATCCGCTCAGCGACCTTCGCGCGCGCGGACGCGCACGCGCCGCCGCGTTCACCGTGGACGCGCTGGCCTCGCGAATGCGAGCGGCGTACGAGCGCGCGGCGTCCCGCCCATGAGGATGGCGGTGAAGTCGCGAAATCCCAGCAAGAGCGCCCCCGCGCTGGCCCGGTCGCCCGCCACGAGCGCGCGCGCGAAGAGGACGGCGGTCCACCCCGCGTAGGCGAGCCAGGCGAGCGGCCGCTCCCAGAGGGCCGCGTGGCGGGAGAGATAGAGCGCGCCGCTCCGAAGCCGGAAGTAGGCCTTGAGCGGCGTGAGGCCGCCCCCGCTGGTGACCGACACGTGGTGCCACCCGCGCGCGGCGGGCTCGTACCAGAGCACGAAGCCCGCCTTCCGCGCGCGCGCCGACCAGTCGACGTCCTCGACGTAGATCACGTACGACTCGTCCAGGAGGCCGGTCCGCTCGAGCGCGCTGCGCGAGAGGAGCGCGGCCGCGCCGGAGACGTAATCCACGGGACGCGGTCCGTCCCCCGATCCGATCAGGGCGTCGTCCTTCTTCCCCAGCCCGCGATGGCGGATCAGGGCGAAGCCGCGCGACACGATGCCGCCCGCGAACCAGACCCGGTCGGCAGGCTCGAAGGTGAAGAGCTTGGGACTGACCGCGCCGCGCCGCGGGTCGGCCTCGAGGGCCGCGGCCATCGCGCCCAGGGCGCCCCGCTCCAGGACGAGATCGTTGTTCACGAGGAGCACCGACGCGGCGCCCCCCTCGAGCGCGAGCGCCAGCCCCGCGTTCACGCCTCCCGCAAACCAGCGGTTCTCCCCCAGGGCGAGGATGTCGACCTGGGGAAACTCCGCGCGCGCGCGATCGGGGGTGCCGTCGGGAGAGCCGTTGTCCACGAGCAGGACGCGGTCGGCGGGCGGGTCGAGGGCGAGCAGCGCGCGCAGGCACTCGCGGGTGTACTCGTACTCGCCGAAGGCGAGAACGACGGCCCAGACCGGGCGCGCGCCGCTCACCGGCACGCCGACCCCAGCTCGATCAGCGCCTCGACCAGCGCCTCCCACGTGAACCGCCCCCGAGCCTGCGCGACGCCTTCGCGCAGGCGCGGCGCCAACCCCTCGTCGAAGTAGCGCTCGATGGCGCGCGCGAGCGCCGGGGGATCGCCCGGAGGCACGAGAAGCCCGGTCACCCCCTCCTCCACCACTTCCTCCAGTCCGCCCGTGCGGGTCGCGATCACCGGGGTCCCCCCGCCGAAGGCGACCTGCGCGATCCCCGATCCGGTCGCCTCGCGATACGGAAGCGCCACCACGTCCGCCGCGGCCACGTACGCCGCCACCTCCTCGTTGGCGACGTAGCGGTCCACGACGCGCACCTTGCCGCGGAGCGCGGGATGGGCGAGCGCCTGGGCGTAGCGCTCGCGCGGCTCGTAGAACTCCCCCACCACGTAGAGAAGATCCCAGGCGTCGGGCCGCGCCAGGGCGAGCGCCGCGAGCAGATCGGCGAGCCCCTTGTACGGGCGCACGTAGCCGAAGAAGAGGATCGTCCGCCCGCGCGCCTCCAGCGCGGCGCGCGCCCGCTCGCGGTCGGGAGCCCCCGCGTGGAACACCTCGTACGAGGGATGCGGATGCACCCGGACGGGGCGGCTTCCCGCGTAGCGCTCCAGCCGCTTCGCCTCGGAGCGCGCGTGCACCAGGAACCCGTCCGCCGCGCCCAGTCCGTAGGCCGCGAGCGCGCGCATCCCCGGCGCCGCCTCGTGCGGCTCCACGTTGTGGCACAGGAAGACGCGCTTGGGCGCCGAGGCGCCCCGGGGACGCGCCGCGCGCGCCGCCGTTCCGAGCGAGGGACCGAAGAAGGGGTGCCACCAGGGCACCACGAGGAGATCGGCCGCCATCGCGCGGATCCGCCGCCCGGCGCGGAGCCAGGTCCAGGGGAGCAGGCTGTCCACGACGCGATCCGCGGGGACGGGCGGAGCGATCGCCTCCCCGCTCGCGTCGAACTGCGTCGCGCCCGGAAAGAGGAAGCCGGGGTACAGGCGCGTGAACGAAATCATCGCGACGTCATGGCGCGCCGCGAAGGCGCGGGCGAGAAGCGTCGTGTAGTGGGCGATGCCGCCGCGATAGGGGTGCGTCGGGCCGAGGAGCGCGATCTTCACGCGGCCGCCGGCGGCGCGGGCGCGCCCGCGCCGGATCTAGATCCGCTCCCGAATCGCGTACTCCGGCTCCGTCGTGCGGGTGCCCGCGATCAGCTCGCCCAGGAAGCCAAGCGAGAGGAACTGGATCCCGAGCACGATGAAGACGAGCCCGAGCACCAGCGAGGGGCGGAGGCGGAGCGGCTCGCCCAGCACCACCGGCCAGGCGGCCCAGACCGTGAAGAGGAAGCCGAGCATCGCCACGCCGATCCCCATCCGGCCGAAGACGTGGAGCGGACGCGTCGAGCTGGTGGTGAGGAACATGACCGACAGGAGATCGAGGAATCCGTTCACGAAGCGCGCCGGACCGAACTTGGTCTTGCCGTGTCGGCGCTTGTGGTGGACGACGGGCAGCTCCCCGATCGTGTATCCGTTCCAGTGGGCGAGCACCGGGATGAACCGGTGCAGCTCGCCGCGCAGGCGGACCGACTTCGCGGCCTCCGCGCGGTAGGCCTTGAGCCCGCAGTTCATGTCATGGAGCGAGACGTGCGTCATGGCCGAGGTGACGCCGTTGAAGATCTTCGAGGGGATCGTCTTCGAGATCGGATCCTGGCGGTTCTGCTTCCACCCCGACACCAGGTCGTAGCCCTCGTCCAGCTTCCGGAGGAGCGGCCCGATCTCGGCGGAGTCGTCCTGAAGGTCCCCATCCATGGTGATGATGGAGCGGCCTCGCGCTTCGGCGAAGCCGACCGACAGCGCCGCGGACTTGCCGTAGTTGCGCCGGAAGCAGATGGCGCGCAGCCCGCGGTGTCGCGGCTTCAGGGCGCGCAGCCGCTCCGCCGTGCCGTCGCTCGATCCGTCGTCCACGACGAGGATCTCGGCCCGGAGGCCGAGCGGGCGGAGATCCGCCTCGAGCTTCTCGAGGAGCGGCTCCATGTTGTCGGCTTCGTTGTAGACCGGGATGAGCACGGTGAGGTCCGGGGCGCCGCCCCGATCGAGGTCGGAGCCCGCCGCGCCCGTCATCGCCGGTGCCGCTCCGGTCAGTCCGCCGGGTTCCGCTGCCATTCCCATTGCCTCCGCAGGCCCTCGTCGAGTCCCGTGCGCGGGCGGTAGTCGAGATCGCGGCGCGCGCGCGACGTCTCCGCGGACGTATCGCGCGGGTCTCCCGTCGCGGCCGGCTCGTGCCGGCGCTTCACGGGAAGGCCCGCCGCGCGCTCCACGGCGCTCAGCAGCTCGTTGACGGTGATCCGGTGGCCTCCGCCGACATTGTACACGAGCGATGGCACCGGGCGGACGAGCGCCGCCCGCGTGGCGGCGATGGCGTCGTCCACGAACGTGAAGTCGCGGCTCTGCTCGCCGTCGCCGTAGATCGGGATGGCGTCGCCGCGCCGGGCCGCTTCGAAGAAGCGGTGAATCCCCATGTCGGGACGCTGACGCGGTCCGTAGACCGTGAAGTAGCGGAGCCCCACCGCCGGGACGCCGCACGAGTCGCGATACGCCTGGAGCAGCGCCTCGGTCGCCACCTTGGTCACGCCGTAGGGCGAGAGCGGCCGCCTCGGCTCCTCTTCCGGGGTCGGAAGCCGCTCGGGGGTGCCGTACACCGAGGAGCTCGACGCCACGACGACCCGCTCCACCCGGGTGTCGCGCAGGGCCTCGAGGAGCCGCTGGGTCGCGAGCACGTTGTGCTCGGCGTAGTCGCGAAAGGCCGGTCCCCAGGAGGCGCGCACGCCGGCGAGCGCGGCCAGGTGGACGACGTGCGTGACGCCCGGGAGCAGCGCGCCGAGATCGGCCACGCGGAGGTCGGCCTCGACCAGGCGGAACCGCCCCTGCGCGGAGGCCCGCGCCAGATTCCGGCGCTTCACCGGCTCGGGATAGTTCGGCACGAACGCATCCACGCCGACGACCTCGGCCCCCTCTTCGAGGAGGGCGTCGCAGAGGGTCGAGCCGAGGAACCCCGCCGCGCCGGTGACCAGCGCGCGCATGCCGCTAGGGCGTCCCGGCCGGAAGACGGAGCGGAGCGGCGCCGCCCCGGCCGGTGCCGAGCGAATCCTCGTAGCGCTGGAGATAGGCCGCGGCCTGGGGGTCGTCGGGATGGGCCCGCGTCCAGGTGCGGAGCACCTCCACCCCTTCCTCGCGCCGGCCGGTGCTCCAGAGCGCCGCGAAGAGGGCGTTGAACCAGTCGAAGAACTGCTGCGAGAGCTCGCACGCCTTCCGCAGCTCCGCGATGCCCGGCTCGACCTGGCCCTCGTTGAAGAGCATCAGCCCGATGTGATAGTGGAACTCGGCCGCGTTCGGGAAGCGCCGCACCCCGTCCTCGTAGACCCGGCGCGCCAGGTCCGGCCGCCCCGCCTCTTCGTAGACCCGCCCCATGTACTCGAGCAGCCCGGAGAAGTCGGGCGAGATCTTCACCGCGTCCTGGAGGATGCGCACCGCCTGGTCGGCCTGCTTGTTCTGGATCAGGTAGGTCGCGAGCTGCACATGCGCGGCCGTGTAGTTCTGGACCAGGCGGTTCGCGTTGTCGTCCTTGTAGACCGACCGGTCGTAGGCGCGGTTCTTGTCGAGGAGGCCGCGGTACTTGTAGACGTGATACAGGTTCTCGTACGTCATCTTCGGGTCGATCCCCACCGGATCGGGATGCGGCTGGATGCGGAAGACCAGCCCCTCGAACGTGAGCTGCTTGTCCATCCCCTCCTGCTCGGGCACCGTCACCGCCAGGTAGAGCGGCTTCCGCCAGGCGTTGGTCTTCACGATGTCGGCGAACGCCTGGTCCTTCACCCAGACCACGTTGTTGGTCTTCTCGTCCAGGTAGGGCTGCACCGCGGCGAGCTGGGTGTCGTTGTAGGAGAGCGGCACTTTGGGCGCCTGGTCGCGCAGCTGGGCGATGTACCACGGCGTATTGAGAAGGCTCATGTTCACGACCCGCACGTCGGGACGCACCTTCTCCACCTCCTGGATGTACCAGAGCGGGAAGGTGTCGTTGTCGCCGTTCGTGAAGACCACGGCGTCCTTCTGGAGCGGGACCAGCATGTTGTAGGCGTAGTCGTGCGCGATGTAGAAGCCCGAGCGGTCGTGGGTGTACCAGCCGGCCTTGGCCGGGAGGAGCGAGATCCCCACGAGGCTGAGGGTGGCCACGGCCACCGCGCCGCGCGTGGAGACGCCGGGGGGGAGAGGCTGGAGCGGCCGTTCGCCCGTCTCCTCGAGATCTCCGCCGGCCAGGACGGGCGCGCCTTTACCTGCGGGTGTCGCTTTCTCCGCGCTTCGCGCGGAGGGCATCGAGCTTCGCTCGGAGGTAAATGCATCCAGCACCCACGCCAGCACGGCGGTGGCGCCCATCCCCATCCAGATCGCGATCAGGTGGTACGAGTTCGTGAAGAAGTAGTCGCGCTCGCGCACCTCGTGGTCGGTGAAGTTGAGATAGAAGATGAGCATGGGGCCCATCACGAAGTGCTGGGCCGCGAAGAACCAGAAGGTCTTCTTGTCCCGCTTGTAGTTCCATGCCCCGCCGGCGAAGAAGAGGAAGTAGGGGATCGCGTTGATCAGCCGGACCGGCAGCGACGTCTCGCCGAAGCTCCCCAGGCGGCTCACCAGCTGGAACTGCTCCCAGACGTACCGGAGGTACATGTGCTCGATCTGGTACCAGAGGTCGGCGCGGCGCACGAAGGGGTTTGTCGGCCCGTACTGCTTGCGGAGCAGGTAGTCCTTCCAGGTCTCGAGCGTCGCCGGCATCCCCTCGTTGATGTGCGGCATCTGCTGGCTGCGGACGAGCAGGAAGAACTGGACCGTGAAGCCGGCCACGATCGCGAGCACCCACCAGGTGGCCAGGTTGTTGCGCACCATCTTGTCGCGGTTCAGGCCGTAGTAGGCCACGATCGCGGCCAGCATCACCAGGAACAGCCCGTTCGGAATCCCCCAGTCCTCCACCTCGTTCATGACGACGAGCATCAGGAAGAAGCCGAGGATGGCGGCCGAGGCCCAGAAGCGGCCGTTGAAGATGGCGCTCGGGCGGATGATGGCGAGCAGCAGCACCAGGCCGGGGGCGACGAGGATCGTCCCCAGGTGGACGCCGATGGAGACCGCGAGGAGATAGGCGATCAGGACCAGCAGCAGGTCGTTCCGCGCCGTGCCGATCCGGTCCCACCACCGGAAGGCGAGCCAGATCACGAACGCGATCATGAACGAGGAGAGCGAGTAGACCTCGGCTTCGATGGCGCTGTCCCAGAAGCTGGAGGCGAACGCGATGAAGAAGGCCGCCACCAGTCCGCCCGCGCGCGCCGCGATCCACTGCGCGGCCGACGCGGGCCGCCCGCCGAACGTCCGCTCCAGGGCGCGGGTCGCGACGAGGAAGGTGAAGAGGCAGCAGAGCGCCGAGGCCAGCGCGCTCATGAAGTTCACCCGCCACGCCACGCCCGCGATCGGCAGGAAGGTCATAATCCGCCCGAGCATGGTGTAGACCGGGTTCCCCGGGGGATGCGGCAGCCCCAGGATGTACGACGTCGCGATGAACTCCCCCGAATCCCAGAACGGCACGGTGGGCGTGAGGGTGCGGATGTAGGCGATCAGGGGAACGCCAAACGCCAGCGCCCCCACCAGCGCGTGCGCGCGTTTCCAGGAAATCACGTTCTCCTTTCCCCCGCCGCCACGGCGCGCTCCGCCCGCCGGCGCTCCAGGCGCTGGGCGATGGCGCGTCGCGGCGGCCGCGACAGGAAGATCAGCCCTCCGAGAAGGCTGATGACGACCGAGACGACGTACGTGAGAAACGGGATCGTGAACGACTGCTCCCGCGTGAGACCCACCGTGTGAAACAGAACCACCGCCGCCCCCTCCCGGACCCCGAGGCCGTTCATGGAAATGGGCAGCGAGACGAGGACGGCCAGCACCGGGACGAAGACGAAGTAGTAGCCCGCCGCGATCCGCACTCCCAGCGAGAGGCCGACCAGGTAGTGAACGTAGATGCGGCTGACCTGGACGACCATCGAGGCGAGGAACACGGCCAGCAGCGTGCCGCCCTGGGAGCGGTAGCCGTGCATGTCGTCGAGCAGGCGCCCCAGGGCGTCGGCGACCCCGCGGGCGCCGATCGCGCGGAAGGGCCATTCGAACGCCGTCAGCACGCGGCGCGAGAAGACGCTGAGGAAGGCGGCCACCGACGTGAGGAAGATGGCGACGAGCGCGACATAGATCGCGGTGAGGTGCAGCCGCGGCAGCACCCCGAAGGACGCGACGACCGCCAGCAGGCCGATCGCGACGACCCCGATCAGGCGTTCCATCAGCGTGGCCGAGAAGACCGGGCTCACCCGGTCGGAGTATTTCGAGGCGTCGGTGATCCGCGCGATGTCCCCGCCCACGTTGGAGGGGAGGAAGTTGTTGAAGAAGAGGCCGACGAAATAGTACGCGGCCACCTTGCGGTACGGGATCGGGACCCCCTGGGCGCGCAGGAGCCTTCCCCAGAGCCAGCTTCCCACCAGGCTGGAGAAGAGGAAGAGCCCGGCGGCGGCGGCGAGAAGACGCGGGTCGGCGGGCCGCATCGTGGCCCAGACGTTCCCCGGCGAAACCTTGGCGACGACGTAGGCGAAGAGCGCCAGGGAGAGGGCGATCTTGAGCACCGCGAGGAGCGCCTTCCGGCGCGGCGAGAGGGAGCCGAGGCCCGCCGCTCCCGGAGCGGGATCCTTCGCCATCGCCGAGAGCGCGCTCACGCGGCCCCCGCCGCCTCCGCCATCACCTGGCGGCTCTCGCGGTAGCAGGCTTCCCAATCGAAGGTGCGCGCCCAGCGGAGCGCGGCCTCGGCCATCCGGAGTCGGAGCGAGCGGTCGGTGAGCAGCCGGACCACCGCGGCGCCCAGCGCCTCGGCGTCGCCGTGCGGCACGAGGAGGCCCGTCTCCCCTTCCCGCACCGATTCCACGAGCCCGGGGCTGCGACTGGCCACGACGGGCACGCCGCAGGCGTTCGCCTCGATCACGGTGAGTCCCCAACCTTCCTTGGGCGACGGGCAGACCGCGACCTGGGCCTCGTTCAGGGCCCGCACCTTCTCGGCGTGCGGCAGCGCGCCGAGAAAGCGCACGGCGTCGCCCAGCCCCAGTGAGGCCGCCAGGGATTCGAGGTCCTTCCGGTAGGGGCCGTCCCCCACCACGTCGAGGCGCGCGGCGGGCACGTCGCGCCGGACGACCGCCATGGCGCGGATCGCGTGCTGCGCCCCCTTGTACTTGCGGAGGCGCCCCAGGAAGACGACCACCGGCTCGGCGCGTCCGGCGGGAGGCGTGGTCACTCCGTAGTCGTTCTGCGTCAAGCCGCAGCGCACCACGCGAATCCGCCGGGGGTCGATGCCGCGCCGCGCGAGGTCGTCGCGCGTGCTCTCGGAGATGGCAAGGAACGGGGTGCGGCGGTAGACCAGGGGCAGCACCGACTCGTGCGCCCAGACCAGGAGTCCCACCGCGGGCGGGGCCTCGCGGAAGACGGCCGAGCCGAAGAGATGCGGCACGACGGCGAGCACGGGAGCACCGGCGAAGAGCGGAGTGAAGAACGGAACCTTGTTGATGTCCTCGAGGACGAGGTCAAACCGCTCCCCTCGGAACCGGCGGCGATAGAGTGATCCCAGGGCAAGGTGCGCATTGTACCACGAGCCGGCGCGGTGGATTTCGATCCCCTCGATCCGGTCCTCGGCCGGCGCGCCCGGAAAGCGCTCGGCCAGCCAGACCACCCGGTCGCCGTCGCGGACGCAGCGGCGCAGGATCTCGAAGAGGTGGAGCTCCGCGCCCCCCGCCTCGGGATGCCGCGGGTCGCGCCAGTTGAACGCGAGGAGGTTCAACCAGCGCCACCGCCCGCACCCGAATCCTTCCGTCCGAGCGCGCCGATCACGAAATAGGTCGCGAACGCGACCGGCGTTCCCTCCCAGAGACCGCGCCAGCGCCCGAGCACGGCGGAGAGGAGCGGGATGCGCGGCGGATCGAGCGGGAGGCGCGCCGCCTTGAGCTTGAGGAGCGCGGCCCGCAGCGAGCGATAGAAGAGCCCCGGCACCATCCAGGCGCCGTAGCGGCTCACCACGCGCACGCCCGCCGCCCGGAGGAGGCGCTCCAGCTGGCCGATCGTGAACTCGGTCTCCCATCCCGCGAACCAGGTGCCGGTGGCGATCATCGCGTGCTTGAGCGCGGTGTAGAGATGCCAGCGCTGCGGCACGTCCACGAGAAGGAGCCCCTCTCCCTTCAGCGCGCGCACGTTCTCGCGAAGCAGCGGCATCGGATCGCGGAAGTGCTCGAGCAGCCCCTGGTGGAAGATCACGTCGAAGGCGCCGTCACGGAACGGAAGCCGAAGGGCGTCGGCGCGGACCAGGATCGGCGCCGCGCCGTGGCGGCCCGCGACCCTGCGCGCCGTCTCCAGCGAGGCCATGGAATAGTCGAGGATGAACGCCACGGCGCCCTCGGAGGCGAGCGCCACCGAGTCGCGCCCGGAGCCGGCGCCCACTTCGAGCACGCGCCGGCCGCGAACCGGGCCCTGCGCCAGGATCTGTTCCACGACGCGGCCGTCGGTCGGATAGACCGCGTCGATGTCCTCCCGCTCCTTCCAGAAGCGGGTCCAGTGGGCTTCGGTGGACGCGCGCAGGAGAGCTATTCCCCCGTGGACAGGCGCGTCGCGAGCACCTCGGGGAGGTGCGCCTCGCGGATCCTGGCCTGCGCTCCCTCGATGTCGTACGGGACGCGCACGTACTCCAGCTCGCCCGAGCCCTCGCGCAGCACCACGAAGCAGGCGCGGGGGTCGCGGTCGCGCGGCTGGCCGACGCTGCCCACGTTGATGATGTAGCGGCGCGCCGGGTCGAGCCGGAGCGTTCCCACCGGGAGCGACCGCGTGCCGCCCGGGTCGGCCATGAAGACCGCGGGCTGGTGCGTGTGGCCGATGAAGCAGACCGGCTCGGTAAAGTAGGCGAACTGCGGCTCCGCGTCGAAGCGGTCCAGCAGGTACTCCCAGTCGCGCGGCGTCGCCGGCGAAGCGTGCACGCAGAGGAACGACGCGCCCGGCGCGGTGAGCGGGAGCTTCTGGAGATATTCGCGGTTGTCGCGGGTCAGCGTGCGGGCGGTCCACTCGGCCGCGGTGCGCGCGTAGACGTTGAACCGCGCGGCCTCCGGGCCTCCGCTGGCGGCGGCGTCGTGGTTGCCGAGCAGCACCACGTCGCAGCGGGAGCGGACCAGGTCCAGGCACTCGTTCGGGCTCGCGCCGTAGCCGACCACGTCCCCCAGGCAGAGGATGCGGTCCGGCTTCCGCGCGTCGACGGCGGCCAGCACGGCCTGCAACGCTTCGAGATTGGCGTGGATGTCGGAGAGGAGGACGGTGCTCATCCGACGGAGGGTCGCGCCTCGTGGGCAATGCGGTCAAGGATTCCGTTCACGAACGATCCGGACGTATCCATGCCGTATTTCTTGGCGATCTCGATCGCCTCGTCGAGAGCGACCCGCGTGGGGGTGTCCCCGTGATAGAGAAGCTCCGCCGCCGCGACCCGGATGACCGAACGGTCCGTGGCGGCCATGCGCCCCAGCGGCCAGTTCCGGGCGATGCGGGAGACGGCGGCGTCCACTTCCGCGACGTGGGCCGAGAGGCTCTCGATCAGGGAGGCGGCGAAGCTCCGCGTATCGTCGGCGGGGCCCACCTCGTCCAGGATCTCGCCGAGGCAGCGGTCCATCGGCTCGCCGGTCACGTCGGACTGGTAACAGGCGCGGAAGGCCAGCTCGCGCGCGAGGCGCCGCGCGTTCATGGGGTCCGCGCCGCCCGGAGCGAGCGCACGAGGTTGGCCATCGCGACCGCGCCCGCCGCGCACTCCGCGCCCTTGTTGCCGTGCCGTCCGCCCGCGCGCTCCATGGCCTGCTCGTTCGAATCGGTCGTGAGCACGCCGAAGAGCGCGGGCACGCCGGTCTGCTCGGCGACGCGCGCGATCCCGCCCGCGGCGGCACCCGCCACGAAATCGAAGTGAGGGGTCTCGCCGCGGATCACCGCCCCCAGGCAGACCACGGCGTCCACGCCGCTTCGCGCCAGGTGGAGCGCGGCGACGGGAAGCTCGAAGGCGCCCGGCACGCGCGCCACCACGATCTCCTCGGTCCGCACGCCCAGGCGCGCCAGCTCCACCAGGGCCCCCTCGAGGAGGCGCTCGCACACGGCTTCGTTGAAGCGCGCGCAGGCGATCGCGACCTTGAGTCCGCGGCCGTCCAGGCGCCCTTCCACGAAGCGGGGGCGGATCGTCCGGAGCGCCGCGCCGGCCGCGGGGCCCAGATCCTGGCCCGAGCCGCCCGGGCCGCCCGGGACGGGACGCCCCTGCTGGGTCATCGCGCGCTCCTCGCCCTGCGGGCGCCGTTCTCGCGGCGGGCGCGGGCCGCCTTGGGCTCCCCGTTCTCCCGCCGCGCGCCGTTCGCCGCGGGCGTGAGCGTGGGATGGCGCAGCAGGTGGCCCAGCCGCTCCCGCTTGGTGAGGAGGTAGCGCTCGTTCACGGCGTTGGGGCGCACCTCGATCGGCTCGCGCGCCACCACGTCGATGCCGTAATCGCGGAGCGCCTCGATCTTCTTCGGATTGTTCGTGAGGAGCCGGACCTTCGTGAAGCGGAGGTCGCGGAGGATCTGCGCCGCGACCCCGTAATCGCGGAGGTCCGCCGCGAAGCCCAGCTTGAGGTTCGCGTCCACGGTGTCGAGCCCCAGATCTTGAAGCTCGTACGCCTTGAGCTTGTTCGCGAGGCCGATCCCCCGGCCCTCCTGGCGCATGTAGAGGAACACGCCGCAGCCCTCCCGGTCGATCCGGTCGAGCGCCACGGCGAGCTGCTCGCCGCAGTCGCAGCGCATCGAGCCGAACACGTCCCCCGTCAGGCACTGCGAGTGCACGCGGATCAGGCCGGGCGTCCCCTTGCCGGGCGTGCCCTTGACCAGCGCCACGTGGTGATCGCCGTCCACGCGGCTCTCGTAGACGAACACGCGGAAGGAGCCGAAGCGGGTCGGGAGCTTGGACACGGCGAGCCGCTCCACCAGGCTCTCGTGGAGATAGCGGTAACGGATCAGGTCGCGGATCGTGATGAGCGGCATGCCGTGGCGCCGCGCCAGGCGCGCCAGCTCGGGTCCGCGCGCCATGCGGCCGTCGGCCGAGAGGATCTCGCAGAGCACGCCGGCGGGCTTCATCCCGGCGAGCCGCGCCAGGTCGAGCGCGGCCTCGGTGTGCCCCGGCCGCCGCAGCACGCCGCCCCCCGACGCGCGGAGCGGGAAGACGTGGCCCGGCCGCGCCAGCTCCTCGGGACGCGTGCGCGGCGCCGCCAGCGCGCGGATCGTCGCGGCCCGGTCGTGCGCCGAGGATCCGGACGTCGTGCCCTGGAGCAGATCGACCGACACGGTGAAGGGCGTGGCGAAGCGCGCCGTGTTCATCGGCGCCATGAGCGACAGTCCCAGCGCTTCCAGACGCTCCGCGGGCATCGAGACGCAGAGGAGCCCGCGCGCGTCGCGCGTCATGAAGTTCACGTCGGCGGGCGTGCAGCGCTCCGCCGCCATCACGAAGTCCCCTTCGTTCTCGCGGTCCTCGTCGTCCACGACGACCACCATCCGCCCGGCCCGGATCGCGCGCAGCGCGGTCCCGACCGCATGGATGCGGTCCGCGCCGTGCAGGGCTCTCCGTTCGGCCTGGGTCATCGCGCGCTCCCTGGGTTCCGGCTCATCGGCGCCACGCTCATCGGGACACCGCCTCGGCCGCGAGCAGGCGCTCCAGGTAGCGGGCGATCAGATCGGCTTCCAGGTTCACCCGCGTTCCCTTCGCGTAGCCCGAGGCGATCGTGTGCTCCAGCGTGTAGGGGATGAGCGCCACCTCGAAGCGGGCGTCGTTCCGTCCCGCGACGGTGAGGCTCACGCCGTCCACCGCGATGGAGCCCTTCATCGCGACGAGGCGCCGAAGCGGTTCGGGCGTCTCGATCCCCACGCGCACGCCGTCCTTCTCGCGCTCCACGGAGACCACGGTCGCGACGGCATCCACGTGCCCCTGCACCCAGTGGCCGCCCAGCTCGTCCCCCACCCGGAGCGCGCGCTCCAGATTGACGCGGGAGCCGGCCGCGAGCGCTCCCACCGTGGTGCGCGCGACGGTCTCGGGAACGGCCGTCACCTCGAACACGCCGTCCCGCACGCGCTCCACCGTGAGGCAGACGCCGTTCACGGCGACGCTGGCCCCGGCCTCGGGGTCGGGGTCGAACCCCGATCGGATCGCGAGCCCCATCCCTCCGGCCGTCTTCCAGATCCGCTCCACGGTTCCGACGAGGGCCACGATGCCGCTAAACATGACCGTCCTCCTCGCGCGACGCGTCCGCGCCCCATGCGGCCCGCGGCTCGATCGGACCCGAGAGCCAGACGTCCCGCCCCAGGCGCCGCACCGCGAGCCTGCCCACCGCGATCGCCTCCTCGAGGCGTTCCCGGCCGAGATCGGCGGTCCAGGTCGGCGCCGAGGCGCCGCCCAGCAGCACCGGCGCGATCCCCACCGCCACCTCGTCGGCAAGGCCCTCGCGCAGCAGCGTGGTGTGCACCGTGGGCCCCCCCTCGACGAGCACGGCGTAGCGCCCTTCGTCGGCCAGGCGGCGCAGCACCGCGCCCGCGGGCACGCGGCCCCGCGCATCGGGGTCGAAGCGCCACACCGTGGCACCGCGGGTCTCGTACTCCCGCGCGCGCGCGGCGTCGGGCGAGCAGGTGGCGATCACGAGCGGCGCCGCGGCCGCCGTACGGACCAGCCGCGAATCGAGCGGCGTGCGAAGCGTCGAGTCGAGCACCACGCGCCAGGGCTGCGCCCCCGCGCGCCCGCGGCCGAGCCGAACCGTGAGGAGCGGGTCGTCCCGCAGCGCCGTGCCGGAGCCGATCAGCACCGCGTCGCTCTCGGCGCGCAGCCGGTGCACCAGGCGCTGCTCTTCGGGACCGCCCAGCCCGCGGGACTCGCCGCTGGCGGCGGCGACCCTTCCGTCCAGGGAGACCATCGACTTGAGGGTGACCCAGGGAAGCCCCGTGGCGCGCCACTTGAGGTAGGGCGGGTTGAGCGCGCGGCATTCCTCCGCGCGAAGGCCGAGCGCCACGTCGATGCCCGCGCGGCGGAGCGCCTCGACCCCCTTCCCGTCCACGAGCGGGTTCGGGTCGAGCATCCCGACCACCACGCGATGGATCTTCGCCTCGCGGATCGCGTCCACGCAGGGCGGCGTTCGACCCACGTGCGCGCAGGGCTCCAGGGTGACCACCAGGGTGGCGCCGGCGGCGTCCGGTCCCGCCTCGAGGAGGGCCCGCGTCTCGGCGTGCGCCTCGCCGGCGCGCTCGTGCCACCCGCGCGCGACGACGGAGCCGCCGCGGAGCACGACCGCGCCCACGCGCGGATTGGGGTGGGTGGTGCCGATGCCCCGGCGTGCCCAGCGGATGGCCTCCGCCATGGCGCGGTCCTCCGCGGCGCTCGGGCGCGCGTCATCCGCCCCCGGCCCTTTCGGGACCTCGTTCGTTCGTATCGGCGATGAAAGGCTCAATGAAAAAACCCCGCAGGCAGACACCCGCGGGGCGGCCGGAAGGGCCATGGCGCCAGGAAACGGCGGACCCATCCTACGATCATCCTTCTCCCATCCAGACTGTGACTGTCGGCTCCGGAATCGCGCCGGATCCTGCCCTGGACCTTGGCCCCGGGCTCGCGGGCTATGACCGCCGGTGGGGACTTTCACCCCGCCCCGAAGGATGTCTGCTGGAAGGAGAATAGGGCTTGGGGGCGCCCGGCGCAACCCCCCCGGGTCTAGCGCAGGAGGACGGCCTTGCGCGACCGCGACCCCTCGGCGGTGTCCATGTGGATGAAGTAGGCCGCGCTCCCGACGTCGCGACCGCGGTCGTCCTTGCCGTCCCAGCGCACCGCGTGCTCTCCGGGTGGAAGCGGAGCGTCGACGAGGACGCGCACGCGCGCCCCGGCCACGTTGTAGACGGCGACGCGGACACGGCCGGGGCGTCCCACCGTGAAGCGGATCAGGGTGGAGGGGTTGAAGGGGTTCGGCGCCGGCGCCTCGATGCGATCGGGCGCGGCCGGCGCACCCTCGCTCAGCTCCACGGAAGTCGGGGTGGTGCAGTACGGCGTCTCCATCTCCTCGACCAGGGTGCGCCAGAGGAGGAGATTCCGGCGCGCCGCGTTCGGCATTTCGGCCAGGGAGAAGCCGAGCATCACGACGCGCGCGCTGTCGGTGCCGGCCAGGGCCGCGCGCCGCTCCGTCCCCGCCATCATGGTGTTCGGATAGCGCAGCCAGGCCCGGCCGCTCGCTCCGGCGCAGGTCGATACGGAGAGGGCGTCGAAGCGGTTCAGCGTGGGACAACCGCCGTTCAACGGGAAGGGCTCCGAGGCGATCCTCGTCCCCGATGCGCCCGTCAGCGTGGGCAGGAGCGAGTCCTGGGGCGACGTCTCCCAGACGTCGCGTCCGAAGGTCGCGCCCACGGTGCACGCGAGGAAGGTCCCCGTGTCGGCCCCGTTCGTCGTCAGGTCGTAGGCGAGATTGTCCCCGGCCAGGATCAGCCCCCGGTTCTTCCCGCTCGTCCCGAGCCAGGAGCTGAGAAGCGCCTGGTCCTGGGCGCTCAAGGTCAGCTGGGAGCGCTCCCCCACGTCCCAGAGGATCGCCGAGTACATCGTGGCGAGCGATGCCGCGCTCACGCCCGGCCAGAGCACGCCGTTGTTGGCGGGATCGCCGCCTCCCGGCGTGTTGCCGAGGCCGGCCGTGGCGGCATTCACGTCGAAACGGTCGTAGCGCACGCCGAGCGCCGCCAGCGCCTGGTCCACGCCGGTCGTGGCGTCGGGCCCGGCGAACGCGTTCACGTAGAGCACGCGCGCGCTGTCGGTCGGGCAGGCTCCGGTCGGGGTGAAGGCGCCGGGAAGGATGCTGGCCGTGAAGTAGTGCCCGCTCCCGGCGTCGACCGGAAGCGTGATCACGGCATTGGCCGAGTCGGTGGCGCTGAAGTAGTAGCGGAGCTGCGTCCCGCGCGGGTAGGCGGCCGCCGGCACGTCGCCGTAGTAGATGTCGGGAGCCGCCGCGCCCACCGGAAGGAGCGGCGTCGCCGTGAAGGGGGCGCCGTTCAGGCTGTAGAAGAACTGCGCCAGCTTGAGCCCCTGGGAGGCGCCGATCCGGACGGTGGTGCTGTCGCCGCGCGGCGTGTTGAAGTTGTCGTTGCCGAGGAATGCGGTGGTCTTGAACGTATCGTTCATCAGGCTCGATTCCGAGGTGGCCAGCGAGGGTCCGGCCTGCCCGAGCACCCGGATGTCCAGGTTGTCGATATAGAGCAGCGTTCCGGGCGCCGAGGAGACGCCGTCGCAGAAGACCGCCGCGTAGTCCTTGATCTCCAGGCGCACCTGCACCGATTCCGCCCCGGCCGCGCTCGCCAGAGGCACGCTCTGCCGCAGCCACTCGTTCTCACTGCCGTAATAGAGCAGTCCCGTCGGATCGCTCCAGTTCGACCAGGCCAGCCCCGGCTGCTTCGAGCGCACCCCCAGGCCGTAGTAGAAGCACCCGCCGAAGGGCAGGTTCCGGTAGACGTCGAAGGCGAGGAACACCTGGTCGGCGCCGTTGGTGGCGACGCGCGGGGAGATCAGCTGGTCGTCGATGCGCGGGACCAGGTTGCCGGTGAGCGGCTCGATCGGAGTCCAGGCTTTCGACGTGTTGGAATTGCAGAGCTGTTGGGTGTTCCCGGCATTGGTCACTCTCCAGAAATCACCCACGGACGGAAAGGTGGAGACGCTCCAGGTGCCGGTCCCCGCCTCCATGTCGTCGAAGAAGCGCAGGTCGGCCGCCCCCGCCCTCACGGTCACGTTGTCGACCGACCATCCTTCTCCGTCCGGGTAGAGCCCGTCGGCCGAGCTCCCCTGGACGTCGGTCGTCAGCAGGAAGCGGAACCGGACGGCCGGCCCCTTGGCGATGATCGAGTCGGGGATCTGGACGCTGAACGTGTCGCAGACGCCGGAGTTGGGAATCTTTCCCGTGAACGACGCGAGGGTGACCCAGTCGTCGGCCACGGGATCATTCACCTGGACGTATCCGAAATCGAAGCCGGGCTCCAGATTCAGGCGGTGCTTGAAGCCGAGCTTGACCGGCGAGCTGGCCCCCGTCAGATCGACGTAATTCGTCAGCGCCTGGACCCAGCTGTTGTCGTAGCCGTGCCGGTCGGGGTCGCCGGTCCAGGAAGAATCGATGAGCCCGGCCCAGAAGGCATTCCCCTGGCAGGCCACCGTCGGAGCGATGTGCCACGCCGTCGGGGTGCCCGACTTGTCCACGTGGGTCCATCCGCCCTCGTTGCCGGGACTGGAGAAGCTCTCGAAATCGGCGTGGTAGACCGTGACCGTGTCGGTGGTGCTGAGCGCGGGAGCGAGCGACGCGCGGGCGATCGAGACGGGGGCGACGTCGCCCGTGCTGCGCGCCGGGGCCCGCTGGGCGAGCGCCAAGGCCGCCCCGGCCGGAGAGGCGGAAACGAGCCCAAGAAGGCCCAGCGCGGCCGAGACGATCGCGGTGCGGAAACGCAAGATGCTGACGGCCGAAGGACGGGTCACCCGTTCATTTTACCATCTTCGGAGCGGCCGGTTCCGAGGGAACCGGGCGCTGCGGGGCGCGCCGCTCCAAGTCCTGCGCCCGCCTCAGATATCAGCCGGTGCCCGGCTCCGCCCGCACGACCGGCACGGCCCCCAGGAGACGCGCGAGCCCGCGAACCGACCGGAGCGCCTCGTCCCCCGTGGCCGCGGCGAGCGGCTCGAACTTCCCTTCCCGGAGCGGAAGTCCGAGCCGAACGGCCTCCGCCGCGGCTCGCGCCAGGTAGTGCCGCGCGCCCATGTCGGCGAACACCGTGTCCGGGGCGCCTCCCCGCGATCCCTTTCCCCGGCCGGCCTCGGTTCCCAGCCGCGCGAGGATCAGCGCGAGCTGTCCGCGGGTCATCGGATCGTCCAGATGGAGCGAGCCGTCCGGGAACGCCTCGATCCAGTGCCGCACCACGGAGGCGCGGAGCCATCGCGCGCCCCAGGCCTGATCCAGCTCCGGCCAGTTGAGCCGCTGGACTTCGTCGGACCGCCAGGCGGCGCGATCGGGGTCGGCACCGAGCTCGACGGCCAGGATCACGCCCAGCTCGCCGCGCGAAACCGTGGAGTGGCCGCCCAGCTTGGTGTAGTCGCCGGGGATGCCCGCCGCCACGTAGCTTCCCTCGAGCAGTCCGGCGAGCGCCTCGCGCGCGCGGGCATGCCCCGGATCCAGCTCGAGCGCCCGCGCGAAGGAAGAGCGCGCGGGCTCCTTCTGCCCGTCCGCCAAGTAGGCGACGCCGAGCAGGTAGAAAGGCTCCGGGCTTCGGGGATCGAGCGCGGCCGCGCGGTCCAGCTCCGCCTTGGCGTCCCGGTAGCGGCGGATCGCGGTGAAGAACCTCCCCCGGGCCAGGTGGACCGGCGCGCTCTCGGGCGCCAGCGCGAGCGCGCGGTCGAGCGCGCGCCGCGCGGTCGCCGCGTCCGCGGCCGCGATCGCGGTGTCGGCCTCGGCGATCAGGGCGGCGGGGTCGGACGAGGACGCCGCGCCGGGATGGACCGAGGGCCCGCGCGCGCCGGAGCAGCCGGCCGCGAGAAGGGCCAGCGCCACGGCCCAGAGCACCGCGCGCTCAGCCACGCAGGAGCCTCCGCTCCTTGAAGCTGGCGTAGCTCTCCCGCGCGACGACGACGTGGTCGAGCAGGTCGATGCCCAGGATCCGCCCCGCTTCCAGGAGCCGCCGCGTGATGGCCAGGTCCTCCTCGCTGGGGGTCGGATCCCCCGAGGGGTGGTTGTGCGCGAGCACCACGCTCGCCGCGGACATCGCCACGGCCGGCAGGAAGACCTCGCGCGGGTGGACGATGCTCGCGTTCAGGCTCCCGATCGAGATGATCTCGCGCCGGAGGACCTGGTTTCGGGAGTTCAGGTAGAAGCCCACGAAGTGCTCCCGGTTCATCGCGCGAATGTCACGCGTCAGCTCGTAGACGCTCTCGGGGCCGCGCACGAGGGGCGTCGTGTCCCCGTCGGGCCAGAGCCTGCGGCCCAATTCGGCCGCCGCGAGGAGCTGCGCCGCCCGGGCCCGTCCCACGCCCCGGATCGTGAGCAGATCCTCGGGCGCGGCCTGATGGAGCCGCCGCACGTTGACCGCACCGGTGACCCGGGCCGCCGCCGCGAGCGCCGGCGTGCCGGCGCTCCCCGTTCCCAAAAGGACCGCGATCAGCTCGGCGTCGGTGAGGACGCCGGCGCCCAGCTCGAGCAAGCGCTCGCGCGGACGGTCCGCGGGGTCGATCTCGTGAAGTTCCAGACGTCGCTCCGGCTCCAAGGCTTCCTCCTGACGAGGGAGCCGGGGCACGGCGAAGCTCGAGGAGCCATGATCCTAGAACGGATCAGCCGGCGGCGAGAAGGGACTTCAGATCTTTCCGGTACAGAACAACCTGGGCGCGGGAGCGGAGCCGCGCCGTCCAGGCCTCGATGCGCCGATCCACGATGTCGCGCCAGACCTCGTCGCGGTGGCGCGCGAAGTCCACCGGGGGCGGCACCGTGACGCTCTCCACGATCATGTAGATCGTCCCCATCGAGCTCTTCACGGGGGGAAGCACCTTGCCGGGGCGGCTCGCGAAGATCCGCTCGAGCAGGACCGAGTCGCTCGCCACGCGGGGGTCGCGATCCTTGAAGTCGGGAATGGGGCCGGAGCGCGCGAAGGGCCGGCTCATCCGCATCCCGCCCATGCCGTCGAAGAGCGCCTCGACGTTCTCGCCGCGCCCGACCGCTTCGCGGAGCTTCTGGTCGACCGAGTCGGCCAGGGCGCGTCGCTGCGCCATCTGGTACTCGGCGATCGCGCGCTCCTTGACCTCCGTGAACGGCGCGGGGGCCGGCTCGACCTCCCGGACGCGGCGCGCGACCAGGTATCCCTCGCCCACCTGGACCGGCTCGGGCGTCGTGGCGCCGTCGGCGATCCCGCCGATCGCCGTGGCCACGGTCTCGAAGGGACCGATCCCGGGCAGCGCCTCGCCGGCCTGGGTCGGGCCGCTGCGCACAGCACCACCGCGCGCGGCGGCCAGCGAATCGAACGAGGCCCCGGCTTCGAGGGAGTCGATGAAATTCTTCGCCGCGAGGAAGGCGAGCGAATCGGCCACGGGCTGTCCCAGCACGGTCTGGATCTCGGCGCGAGCGTCGGACAGCGGCCGGAGCGTGTCCCCGGTGCGCTCGTCCACCTTGATCAGGTGGAACGCGTTGCGCGCCTCGATCACGTCGCTCAGCTGGCCGACCGGGATCGTGAAGATGACGTCGGCCAGCTCCTTCATGAGGCGGCTCTTGGTCACGTCGCCGATGAGGCCGCCCTGCTCGCCGCTCTCGCGGTCATCCGAGACCTCCTTCGCCACCGCGGCGAAGTCCTCCCCCTTTGCGATCCGGTCGTGCGCCGCGTTTGCCCGCTGGAGCGCTTTCTCGCGCGCCTCGGGACCGTCGGACGGCCGGTACTGGAAGAGGATGATCCGGGGCTTCGCCGTGGCCGGCGTGGTGAACTCGAGCGGACGCTCGTGGTAGTAGGCCGTGATCGCGCTGTCGGGGACCGGCACGCTGTCGGGGTGCGCCCGCTTGAAATAGACGTAGTCGAAAACCCACTCCGGCTTCGTCTTGAAGTCCTCTTTGTGGGCTTCGTAGTAGCTCTCGGCCTCCTTCTCCAGCGCCCACCGCTTGACCATCTCGGCGTTCGAGCTCGCCGCTTGGCGCACGGCCTCGTAGGGCGGCACGAACCCGGGATCGATCCGGTCCACGCGCACCACGAACAGCGAATCGTGCGCCGCCCGCGGGCCGACGATCGCGCCGGGCCGCATCGTATAGAGGGAATCGAGGAACGAGCCCTCGAGGAGGATCGGCTCTTCGATCGGCTGGCCGCGGTAGAGATCCACCGCCTGCGCGACGCCGCCCGTCTCGTTCGCAACGCGCGGGCCGGGGGCGCCGCTACGGAGCCCCGCCATCGTCCCGCGGAAGACGCGCTGGATCGCCTCGTCGCGCCGCTGCTTTCGCACCTCGGCCGGCAGGGCCGCGGCCAGCGAATCGAGCCACGCCCGGTTGGACTTCTTGATCTTGGCCGCCTTCCGCCGCTTCTCGAGGAGCTTCTCGATCTCCTTGGCCGTGGGAGCGGCGCCCGTGTCGATCTCGGCCGACGAGCGCGCGATCACGGTGGCGGTCAGGCGGGGCACGGCGTACGTCTGCGGATGCAGGCGGAGCTCCTCCCGGCCAAGCGAATCGGCCAGCCCCTCGCGGACTTGCGCGTCGGCGCGCCGCTTCGCCTGTCCGGCCACCTCGCGGAAGCTCTGGATGCGCGCGGCGCGCCGGTCCACCAGGCGGATCACGACGTAGTGGGCCCCGGCCCGGATCGGCGTCTTGATCCAGGTGCCGGGAGCGGCGGCGCGGATGGCGTCCTGGATCACCTCGGAGCGCCCGAGCCCCCGAATCGGATCGGAGAGGCGGAACCAGCCCGTGTCATGGAGTCCGCCGTAGACCTTGGCCGCCGTCTCGACGGGCGCCCCGGACTGCATCGCTCCGACGAGATCGCTCGCGGCCTTCTGGGCACTCGTGACGGCGGCATCCTTCGCCGAATCGCCGGAGGCCGCCTCGATCGGAACCCGCACGTACTGGATCCAGGCGGAATCGGGGGTCTCGAACTCCTGCTGGTGCGCGTCGTAGTAGGCGCGGATCTGCCTGGCTTCGGCCTCGGGCTCCAGCGACACGGCCTCCGGACCCAGCACGAAGTAGCGCACCGTGGCCTGGCTCGCCAGATCCTGGTAGGCCTTTCGCACTTCGGGCTCGCGGGGTCCGAACCGCCGCTCCATCCACCGCGAGTAATCCTCGAGGAGGATCCCCATCGCGACCTGATCGCGCAGCAGCGCGTAATTCGACGTCGGCGAGCGCTTGAAGGCGAGGAACTTCGCCTCGTCCACCTTCCCGTTCACCTTGAAGAAGGCGTTCGCCTTCATGCGCGCGTCCACGACGTCCTCGTTCACCCTCATGCCGCGGCGATGGGCGTCGGCCAGCCACAGCCGCTCGCGGATCAGCTCGTCGAGGAGGTTCTTCCGGAGCTGGCGCTTCTCGTCGTCGGTCAGCTTCCGCCCGGCCTTGGCCTCGACCTCCTGGAAATAGGGCGCGGCGAGGCGATCCCACTCGCTCTGAAGGAGGGGAACGCCGTCCACGACGCCGAGGAGGTCGACGCCCGGCCGGGGGGACGGTCTGGCGGCGGGAGCGCGCGGAGATGCCACGGGCGCCGAAAGGGCGGCGACCGCGACGGCAAGCACCGGTACCGCGAGCAGCGTCGGACGGAGGCGCGCGAATCGGGAAGGAATGGAGCGGATGTTCACGAGAGATTGAGTCTAGAAACCGCGGAGGAGCATGTCCACGAGAGAAACGAAATCAGGCCCTCGGCGGGCGGCTCTCGCGAAGTGTGGGGGGCTTATCGTTCGCGAGTCTGCCGTCACAACCGAGGGCCTGTTCTACCCTCTCGGTCCCCCGGAACCACGCTCGATCGGAGTGCCGTGCCTTCCCACGCGCCGGCAACTCTCCCCTTCACCGCTTTCCTGGCCTTCACGAGCGTTCTTGCGTGACTCGTGAGGCGAGGACCCTTGCCCCAACACGTCGAGCTTCAGTCCGAGGGCCCGAGAGAGTCCAAGACTCCCCTGGCGAATTCGCCTATGGCACCCACCGTGCCATGCTCCGGAGCGGCCCCGGTCGGTCGGCGTTGCATTGATGTAACGTCTTGGTACTACGTAGTATGACTCATGAGTGTGCCAGGGTGACCGCGTAGACGCCGGTTAGGTTTAGTACTGCACCTGTGGGACGGGATGGCACATCGAGAGGCACAATATGGGGCTATATCATTTGTAAATAGGTATTTATGAGATATGGGTCAGTTAGACACAGACGGGGCGTCCCGTCTCACCTTTGATCTGCGGGACCGGACCGCGCCGTAGCGGTCCAGCATGCGGTAGAGTGTCCGGCGTGGAACGCCGAGCACCCGCGCGGCCTCGGTCTTGTTGCCGCCGACCTCTTCAAGCACCTGAAGCACGTACTCCTGGATCGTCTCGTCCAGGGTGGCCCGCTTGATCTCCACACTCCGGCCCTGGCTGTCCCGGCTGCCGGTGCGGGCGTGCACGATCAGCTTATCGGGGAGATCGGTCAGCTCCACGATCGACCCGGGCGCGAGCGCCACGGCCCGGTCCACGACGTTCTCCAGCTCCCGCACATTGCCCGGCCAGGCGTAGGCCTGCAGCGCCATCATGGCCGAAGCCGAGAATCCCAGGAGCGGACGGTTGGAGAGCGCGCCGAAGCGGCGGAGGAAGTGCTCGGCCAGGAGCGGAATGTCCTCCGGGCGCTCGGCCAGGCGCGGCACGCGCAGCGTGACCACGTTCAGGCGGTAGTAGAGGTCCTCGCGGAATCGTCCGGCGCGCACCAGCGCGTCCAGGTCTTGATGGGTCGCCGTCACCATGCGCACGTCCACCGGAATGGTCTCGTTCGATCCCACCGGCTTCAGCTCGTGCTCCTGGAGCACGCGGAGCAGCTTCGCCTGCATCGGGAGCGACATGTCTCCGATTTCGTCCAGGAAGATCGTGCCGTGGTTCGCCTCGACGAAGAGTCCGGGGCGGCGCTCGATCGCGCCCGTGAAGGCGCCTTTGACGTGTCCAAAGAGCTCCGATTCCAGGAGCGCTTCGGAGAGGCTCGTCACGTTCACCGCGACGAACGGGCGCGCCGACCGCGGGCTTCCCTGGTGGATCGTCCGGGCGATCAGCTCCTTCCCGGTGCCGCTGTCCCCCTGGATCAGCACGCTCGACTTGGTCGCGGCCACGCGGGAGACCAGCTTGAACAGCTCCACCATGGCCGGATTCCGGCCGATGATCGGGCGCGCTTCCGTGCTCTCGGCGGCGGCCGTGCCCGCGGCCGCGGCACTCCTCTGGAGCCGGCGGCGCTCCATGGCGCGCTCCACGGTGAGACGGACTTCCTGGAGCGTGAACGGCTTCCGCACGTAGTCGAAGGCGCCCTCGTGGAGCGCCTTGATCGCGGTCTCATAGGTGCCGAAGGCGGTCACCATGATGACCGCGGCTCCGGGCATCTCGCGGCGGATGCGGCGCAGGAGCTCGATGCCGTCCATGTCGGGAAGCTGCACGTCGCAGAGCGCGACGTCGAAGGGGCGGGCGGGAGCGAGGGCGAGCGCTTCTTCCCCGCGGGCCGCGAGCGTCACCTCGTAGCCTTCCTGCTGGAAGATGTCGCGGAGGAGTCCCGAGGAGCCGGGATCGTCATCCACGACGAGCATGGTGGGCCTGTGTCGCGCCATGAGGCCGCGTCACCGCCCTTCCGTGGGGCGAGCCGCCATGCGCCGCATTGTATCCGAGTCGCGCCATGAGGGAAGAAAAACGATGCGGGGTCGATGCTTCGGTTGCCCGCTCCCGGAGCCTTCCACTAGGATGGGCGCCACTCGAGGACGAGCCCGGCTGCCGCGAAGCCCGGCACCCACGGAGGCGATCGCATGGCACCGCCCGATTCCGATTCCGAAGTCGCCGAGAGACTTTCGGTCGAAGACCTCCGGGAAGTCTGGAATCTCCTGGTCCCCGAGGACCGGATCGAGAGCTTCCGCGCATTGCCCCGACCGGAGGCCGAGGACCTCTTCCTCGAGCTCTCCGCCCGCGACCAGACCGAGCTGGTCCTGGCCCTGCCCGCGCCGGAGCGCCGCTCGTGGGTGCGGCTCCTCCCGCCCGACGACGCGGCCGACCTGATCCAGGAGGCCGGGTCGGAGCACCGCGAGGCGCTCCTCCAGCTCCTCGACGAACCCACGCGCAAGGACGTGCACGCCCTGCTCGCCTACGCCGAGGACGACGCCGGCGGGCTGATGAACCCGCGCTACGCACGCGTGCGCCCCGAGATGAGCGCGGACGAGGCCCTCACCTATCTGCGCCGGCAAGCCAGCGAGCAGACCGTGTCGCTGCCCTACGCCTATGTGCTCGGACCGGATCAGAAACTGATGGGCGTCGTCTCCTACCGCGAGCTCTTCCTCGCGCGCCCCGAGCAGCAGGTGCAGGACGTCATGCGAACCGAGCTGGTCACGGCTCCCGAGTCGATGGACCAGGAGGAGCTGAGCCGGCTCTTCTCCGAGAGCCGCCTCATCTCCATCCCCGTCGTCGACGCCGAGGGCCACATGAAGGGGATCGTCACCCTCGACGACATCGTGGACGTGGTGCGCGAGGAGGCCACGGAGGACATCCAGAAAATCGGCGGTACCGCGGCCTTCGACGAGCCCTACCTGCGCCTCAGCGTGAAGGAGATGATCATCAAGCGGGCGGGTTGGCTCTCGGTCCTCTTCCTGGGCGAGAGCATGACGGCCGCCACGATGGGCTACTTCGAGCAAGAGATCGCGCGTGCCGTGGTGCTCGCGCTGTTCGTTCCGCTCGTGATCTCGAGCGGCGGCAACTCCGGAGGGCAGGCCACGACCCTGGTGATCCGCGCCATGTCGCTCGGCGAGGTGCGGCTGCGCGACTGGTGGCACGTGATGCGGCGCGAGATCCTTTCGGGGCTTGGGCTCGGCACCATTCTCGCCGTGATCGGAATCGTTCGCATCATGGTATGGCAGGCGATCTTCCACTCGTATGGCGAGCACCATATGCTCATCGCGCTGACGGTTGCCGTGAGCCTGGTCGGCGTGGTGATGTGGGGAACTCTGGTGGGCTCGATGCTCCCCTTCATCCTCCGGCGCCTGGGCCTCGACCCCGCGACCGCATCGGCACCGTTCGTCGCGACCCTCGTCGACGTGACCGGGCTGATCATCTACTTCTCGGCGGCGCGGGTGTTCCTGGGGGGCGTGCTTCTCTAAGCCGGACCACGATGCGCAACATGCCCTGGGGCATGTTCACTCGGCTGGGAAGCGCTGACCGTCCACGGAAGCGTCAAGGTCCGTTACCCGCGCTGGCGCGCGTGAAATGGACGTCACTCGTCATCAAGCGAAGACACCATCTCAGCGCGCGTTGATCCCGGCGAGAACGGACATGCCCCGGGGCATGTTCACGTATATATTAACTTGCGCCGGATCGGTCTGAATGGGAATTGCGTCGACACGCGGCTCGTCGGGGCGCTCCGGACCGCTGCCGGCAACCTACGGAACGAAGACGGTTTCTCCCGCCTGTTCCTCGGCGTGGAAGCTGGAACGAACGAGGGGACCGGACGCGACCTGGCGGATGCCGAGGGACAGGCCGTACTCGCGGTAGTGGCGGAATTCGTCGGGGTGGACGTAACGCTCCAGCGGCAGGTGCGATCCTGACGGCGGGAGGTACTGCCCCACGGTGACCATCGAGACGCCGTGGTCATGCAGGTCGCGCAGCAATTCGTCGACTTCTTCCTGCGTCTCCCCCACGCCGACCATCACCCCCGACTTCGCGGGGATGCCCGGGGTCCAGGTCGCCACGTTCTTCAACAGCTGCAGCGAGCGCTCGTAGCGGCCCGCGGGGCGCACCCGCTTGTACAGCCGCTTCACCGTTTCCATGTTGTGATTCAGGACGTCCGGCCTGGCGTCGAGCACGGTGCGCAGCGCGTCCTCGTCGCCGAGGAAGTCGGGAATCAGCACCTCGACACGCGCCCCGGGAATCGCTCCGTGAATCGCGCGGATCGTCTCGGCGAAGTGCGCGGCACCGCCGTCCGGCAGCTCGTCGCGATTCACCGACGTGACCACGATGTAATGGAGCCCGAGCCGCCGCGAGGCGTCGGCGACGCGCGCGGGCTCTTCGGGGTCCACGGGAAGCGGCTTCCCATTTCGAATATCGCAGAAGGGGCAGGAGCGCGTGCAGACGTTGCCCAGGATCAGGAACGTCGCGGTGTGCCGCGAGAAGCAGTCGCCGATGTTCGGGCAGTTCGCGCTCTCGCACACGGTGTGCAGATCGAGCGTCCGGAGGATCGACTTGGTTTCGAGATAGTTCCGGCCCGTCGGAATGCGCGCGCGGAGCCAGTCCGGCCGGCGCACGGGGAGCGGCTCGCCGCTCTGGCGCTCGTACGGGCGCAGTGGCTTCCGCTTCTCGCCGGCCTGGACGCGCCGGTCGGAGGGGAGCGTCAGCGAGATGGCCGTGCCGGAGATCGGATGGCGCGGCACGTCCGAAGCGATCGGCCCCGGGACGCTCGCAGCGCCACTCCCTTCCTCGCGACGGATCTCAGACATGGATCGCCCGTCCCTCGGTTCCAAACATCGCCTCCATCGTCGCCTCGGACAGCGTCGGGTGCGCGTGCACGACGTTGGCCAGCTCTTCCGCGGTCGCCTCGAAGTGCCGCGCGACGACCGATTCCGCGATCTGCTCGGTGGCCTGGACGCCGATGATGTGGACGCCCAGGATCTCGCCGGTCGCGGCGTCCGCGACGGCTTTCACGAAGCCGTCCCCTTCCCCGAGGATACTGGCCTTCGAGCTGGCGGTGAACGGGAACTTCCCCACGCGCACCTGCCGTCCCGCCGCGCGCGCCTGCGCCTCGGTCATCCCGACGCTCGCGACCTGCGGGTGGCAGTAGGTGCAGCTTGGGATGGCGTGGTGGTTCACGCGATGGGGTCTTTTTCCCGCGATCGCCTCGACGGCGGTGATCCCCTCGTGCGAGGCCACGTGCGCGAGCGCGGCGCTCTTCGTGACGTCTCCGATCGCGTACACGCCGCCCACGTTCGTCCGCTGCAGGCAGTCCACGTTCACGTAGCCGCCGTCCATGGCGACGCCGATCGCCTCGAGTCCGATCCCCTCCGTCGCGGGCCGCCGGCCCGCCGCCATCAGGACGCGCTCCACGCGGAACCGGCGCGCCGCGTCGTGCGCCCGGACCTCGACCCACGCGCCGTTGCCCTCGACGCGCACGGGATTCAGCTCCGCGCCCACGAACACCTCCATGCCCTGGCGCCGGAAGGAGCGAAGCAGGGCTTCGGAGATCTCCGCGTCCTCCAGCGGCATCAGCCGCGATTCCCGCTCCACCAGGGTCACCTTGGTTCCGAACGTATGGTAGATCGAAGCGAACTCGACGCCGACCGCGCCGGCGCCGATCACCAGCATCGACTCGGGCACGCGGTCGAGCCCGAGCACGTCGTCGCTCGAGAGCACCACCCGGTGATCCAACGGCGCGATCGGCAGCGATCCGACGACGGAGCCGGTCGCGACGATCACGGCGCCGGCCTCGATCTCCCCGGCGCCGTCGCCCTCGATCCGGACCCGGTCCGCCGCGACCAGGGTCCCCGCGCCCTTGATCGTTTCGACCCGGTTCTTCCGCAGCAGGGCCTCGGTGCCCATGAAGTTCTTCCGGACCACCCGCTCCTTCCGCTCCTGCGCGGCCTTGAGGTCCAGCGTCGCCTCAGCCACGCGCACGCCGAATTCCCCGGCGCGCCGGCAGAGGAGCAGCACCTCCGCAGTCTCGATCAGGGCCTTGGTCGGGATGCAACCCCAGTGCAGGCAGGTGCCACCCGGCCGGTCCCTCTCGATCAGCGCCGTCTTCAGCCCGAGCTGCCCCGCGCGGATGGCGGCCACGTAGCCCCCCGGCCCGGCGCCGAGAATGGCGACGTCGTACCGGGATCGACTCACGTGCGGGGTCCCGCGGTCAGCGCCGCGGCCCGCGCCTTGAGGATCGGCTCGAAGAGATCGATCGGAATCGGGAAGACCGTGGTCGAATTGTTCTCGGTCG